>JBBSVL010000381.1:0-2682 GCA_038233595.1 Propionibacteriales bacterium
CCGGAAGGCCCGCAGGCAGGACCTGCACTCCCACTCGCCGTGCCTGGAGGTCTCGGCATCCTCCGCCAGGTGTGGTCGCAGGTCCTCGTCCCCGCAGTACGGGCACTGGAACGGCACGATCCGTCCGGACTCGGTCATCTCCGAGTCACCGCTTGGTCATCTCAGGCCGCCTCGAGGACCTTGTCGCCGCGCAGCAGCTCCTCGTCAGCACGGGCGACCCAGGCGGCGAAGGACTCGCCGTCCGCACGTTCGACCAGGTAGTTCGTGACGATGCTCGTGATGTAGTCGTCCAGACCCCTGCTGGTGATCTTGTGGGCGCGCAGCTTCTTGCCGAGCTCCTCGGTGAGCCCGATGCCGCCGCCGAGGTGGACCTGGAACCCCTCGACCTGGTTGCCGTCCGCGTCGAGGACAAGCTGACCCTTCAGGCCGATGTCGGCGACCTGGGTGCGGGCACACGCGTTGGGGCAACCGTTGACGTTGACCGTGATCGGGGTGTCGAGGTCGGGAAAACGACGCTCCAGCTCGGCGACGAGGTCGATGGCACGCTGCTTGGTCTCCACGATCGCGAGCTTGCAGTACTCGATGCCGGTGCAGGCCATCGTAGACTGGCGCCAGTTGGAGGGGCGGGCCTCCAGCCCGATCTCACGAAGCTCCGCGATGAGCGGCTCGACGCTCGCCCCGTCCACGCCGAGCACGACGACCTTCTGGTACGACGTGAGCCGCGCGCCTGCCGCGCCGTACTTCTCCACCAGGTCGCCGAGCGAGGTGAGGACGCCACCGTTGACCCGACCCACAGCGGGGGCGAGACCGAGGTAGAACCTGCCGTCGCGCTGCTCGTGGACGCCGATGTGGTCGCTGTCCCCGACACCGGCCTCGGGGGACGGCCCGTCGACGAGGGTGCGCCCGAGGTACTCGGTCTCGAGAACCTCCCGGAATCTCTGCACGCCCCAGTCGGCGAGCAGGAACTTCAGCCGGGCCCGCGACCGCAGCCGGCGGTAGCCGTAGTCGCGGAAGACGGAGACGACGCCCTCCCAGGCGTCGGCCACCTCGTCGAGCGGGATCCAGACGCCCATCTTCTTCGACAGCATCGGGTTGGTGGACAGCGAGCCGCCGACCCAGAGGTCGAACCCGGCGCCGTGCTCGGGATGCATGGTGCCGACGAAGGCCACGTCGTTGATGGACGGTGTCCCGTCGAGGCTCGGGTGGCCGGAGACCGAGGTCTTGAACTTGCGCGGGAGGTTGGAGTACTCGGGGTTGCCGATGTAGCGGCGCTTGATCTCCGCCAGAGCCGGGCTGCCGTCGATGATCTCGTCCTGGGCCACGCCGGCGACCGGCGAGCCGAGGAAGCCGCGCGGGGAGTCACCGCAGGCCTCGAGGGTGCTCAGGCCGACCGCGTCGAGCCGCTCCCAGATCTCCGGGACGTCCCTGATGTCGATCCAGTGGTACTGGATGTTCTGCCGGTCGGTGATGTCGGCGGTGTTGCGGGCGAAGTCGGTGGAGATGCCACCGAGGGTGCGCAGCTGCTCCGCCCCGAGCAGGGCGCCGTCGGAGCGGACCCGCATCATGAAGAACTTGTCGTCCAGCTCCTCGGGCTCCAGCGCCCCGGTCTTGCCGCCGTCGAGCCCGGGGCGACGCTGGGTGTAGATGCCCATCCAGCGGAACCGGCCCCGCAGATCGGCCGGGTCGATCGCGTCGAAGCCACGGTGGCTGTAGATGTTGACGATCCGGTCGCGCACGTTGAGCGGGTCGTCGTCCTTCTTGGACTGCTCGTTGGAGTTGAGCGGCTCGCTGTAGCCGAGCGCCCACTGGCCCTCACCGCGCTTGGGGCGGAGCCCTGGACTGCCTGGACTGCTCGGACTGCTGGGCGTGCGTGCTGGTTCGGTCATCGCTGGCGCTTCCTGTTCCCTGGCAGGCGCGGGAGCCGGACCGACAACGGTGTCGACCGACAAGGGTGTCGGATCGGCAGTGTCGAGTTCTAGGTGGCTCACCCGGCGCCCGTGTGGTCTGTTCGGACGGTGCAGGTCAGGAGCGGCGACACATCATGCTGCCGGTGCGCCTGAGGTCCACATGGCGTCGGGCCACGAGCCAGGTCGTTCGGTCAGCGAACATGTCGGCAAGTCTCGGTTCGTGGACACCTGTTTCACAAACCGTGATCCTGGGATGTGAGACGTGCGTCTGAATAGTGAGACGCGAGGTTCGTCCGGCCACACCTGGCGCGCCTCACAAGGTGTCTGGCGCCACATTCGCTCCGCGAGCCGCTGCACACACCGGACCGGGCCTCCTCAACCACAGGGGCCGGCCACTACGCTGAGCGACATGAACGACCAGAGCCCGATGCCCTACGCCAAGGCCGCCTCCACCGCCTATGACGCCGCCCTCGAGGTGATCGAGTCGGTCGAACCACGGATCGCCGAGGCCACCCGCAAGGAGCTGGCCGACCAGCGCTCCTCGCTCAAGCTGATCGCCAGTGAGAACTACGCCTCGCCGGCGGTGCTGCTGACGATGGGCACCTGGTTCAGCGACAAGTACGCCGAGGGCACTGTCGGGCACCGTTTCTACGCCGCCTGTCAGAACGTCGACACCGTCGAGGCACTGGCCGCCGAGCACGCCCGCGAGCTGTTCGGCGCGCCGTACGCCTATGCCCAGCCGCACTCCGGCATCGACGCCAACCTGGTCGCGTTC
>JBBSVL010000382.1:0-2677 GCA_038233595.1 Propionibacteriales bacterium
CACGCTCTCGTCCTGCAGGGCGGCGACGTCCGGGCTGGTGCCCACGATCGCCCGGATCGGGTCGATCGCGTCCCAGTCGTTGGCGTGCATGCCGGCGAGGACCCGGCCCTCACGCAGCCAGAAGGCGCTGAACGTCTCGCCCGACGGGAACCCACGCAGCACCACCTGGTCGTAGCCGTCCGGGCCGATGCTGCCGACGTACTCCATACCGAGGTCGTACTGGTCGGTGAAGAAGTACGGCAACCGGTCGTACGGCGCGTCTTCGCCGAGCAGGTTCCGTGCCGCGACCTGACCCTGGTGGATCGCAGTGTCCCAGTGCTCGACGCGCAGGCGGCGCCCGAGAACGGGGTGCTCGGCGTTCGCAATATCACCCGCGGCGAAGACCGCTGGGTCGGACGTACGCAGGTGCTCGTCCACCAGCACGCCGTTGTCGACGTCGAGTCCGGCCTCCTCCGCGAGCCCTGTGTTGGGTACGACGCCCACTCCGACGACCAGCAGGTCAGCCTCGAGGACACTGCCGTCCTCCAACCGGACACCGGCACCCGCACCGCGCTGGTCCACACCGGCGACCTGCACCTGGGTCCGGAGGTCGACCCCGTGCTCGCGGTGCAGCTCCGCGAACCGCTGCGCCACCTCGGGTCCCAGCACCCGCAGCAGCGGCAGCTCCAAGGACTCCAGGACGGTCACCTCGCAACCGGCGGAACGGGCGGCCGCAGCAACTTCGAGACCGATCCAGCCACCACCGATGATCGCCACCCGGTTGCCATCGGCGAAGCCCCGACGGAGCCGGTCGCTGTCCTCGATCGTGCGCAGGTAGGTCACCGGCGCACCGCTGTCATCGGCCATCGCCAGGCGGCGAGGTGCAGCACCGGTGGCAAGGAGGAGCTTGTCGTAGGACTGGTCGCCGCCAGGAGCCCGGACCACCTTGGCGGCCAGGTCAATGCCCGTCACCGAAGCCCCCAGCCGGAGCTCGACGCCGTGCTCGTCGTACCAGCCTTGGTCGTGGACCGTCGCACCGGACAGCGGGTCCTTCCCCATCAGGTAGCCCTTGGACAGCGGCGGACGTTCGTAGGGCAGGTGCGGCTCGTCGCCATACACCACGACCGCCCCGTCGAACCCGGACTCCCGAAGCTGCTCGGCTGCCTTGGCGGCAGCCAGACCGGCACCGACGATGACGATGGGACTACTCATGACGACTCCTTGCGTAACGGATCAGATGGAGCAACGCGGGACCGTGCGGCCGAACCTCCGACAAAGCTCGCACAGTGCAGAGATTACGGTGCACGCGCTCCCGGACCGGACCTGCGCTGCGTGCGGGGTCATCATGAGACCGTGAAGCACGGAGCACGACGAGCAGACAAGGAACCCCATGGAGAACATCTCACTGACGGCATTGGCCCGCGAGCATCTCGAGCAGGCCCGCAGCGCGTCCAGCGGACGCAGCGCCCACACCGTTTTCGGCGGCCACGAGCACACCCTGCGTCAGACCCTGATCGCCTTGGTCGAGGGGCAGCAACTCGACGAGCACGAGAACCCCGGCGAGGCAACCGTGCACGTGCTGCACGGCCGGGTGCGGCTGGTCGCCGGTGAGTCCTCCTGGCGCGGTGCCGCCGGCCATTTCATGGTGGTGCCGAACAGCCGGCACTCGCTGGTGGCCGAGGAGGACTCCGCAGTCCTGCTGACCACGGCCATGCCCCGGTGAAACCTGGGGCGTGTCCTAGCCCCAGAACACCCGGTCCACCACCGTCGCCGCACGCCGTGCGGTGCGCTGGTAGTCGTTGAGCATGGTGTCGGTCTCTCCCGGCGGGTAGCGCAGCAGCGTCGCGACCGCGGCCCGCTCCCGACCGTCTCGCGGCAGCTGGTCGGCGGGGCGGCCGCGAACCTGGACGGTCGCGTTGCGCGCCCGGCTGGCGGCCAGCCACGAAGCCCTCAGCGCCTCCGCGTCCGGCTCGCTGAGCAGGTCGTTGTCGACGCACACCGCCAGCGCTTCGAGAGTCTTGGTGGTGCGCAGATCGGGTACGTCGTGCGCGTGCTGCATCTGCAGCACCTGGACCGTCCACTCGACGTCGGCCAGGCCACCGCGGCCGAGCTTGAAGTGGGTCGCCGGATCGGCCCCTCGCGGCAGTCGCTCGTCGTCCACCCGAGCCTTGATCCGCCTGATCTCTCGGACATCCCTCTCGCTGAGTCCCTGCTCGGGGTAGCGCAACGGGTCGACCAGCTCGGTGAACCGGCGCCGCAGGTCCTGGTCGCCCACCACAGGTTCGGCCCGCAGCAGGGCCTGCGCCTCCCAGACCGCCGACCACTTGGCGTAGTAGACCGCGTAGGAGTCCAGCGTCCGGGCCAGTGGCCCCTGCTTGCCCTCCGGACGCAGCCCGGCGTCGATCTCCAGGACCGGGTCGGTGCCGGGCAGGGCGAGCAGCCGGCGCAGCTCGTTGGCGACCGCCACGGCCATGCTCGACGCCTGGTGCGGATCCGCGCCGGGCAGCGGATCGTGCACGAACATCACGTCGGCGTCACTGCCGTAGCCGAGCTCGTAACCGCCGTACCGGCCCATCGCGATCACAGCCATCCGGGTCGGCAGCGACCTCTTCCGATCGGTCTCGACCGACCGGATCGCAATCGCCAGTGCCGCCTCGAGGGTGGCATCGGTCAGGTCCGTCAGGGCGTAGCCGACCTC
>JBBSVL010000383.1:0-2677 GCA_038233595.1 Propionibacteriales bacterium
ACGTGCAGCTCGTAGACCACGGCACCGGCGAGCTGGCGTCCGGTCCAGGCCTGGTCGGTCCACTCGAACGCAGCGGGATCGAAGGTTCGCGAACGCTCGTGCACCCCCGCGGGCTGGCGCCGCGACCTCGGGTCGGGCAGCGGGGTGTCGTCGTCGTCGAGCAGGTAGCCGTAGTCGACCTCACCGTCGGGCAGCGGGCCGACCGGGGTCCACCAGCCGTCCTCGGAGCGGGTCATGTCGACGATCTCGTCGTCCAGGCTGAGCCGGACCAGCCGGGGGAGCGGCGCCCAGACGTCGAAACGCGTCATGAGCGCACCAGCAGCGCGACCGGGTAGGTGTCCAGCAGGTTCGCCAGCAACGGACGGTCGGTGCTGACCTCCCGGCCGGAGACGACATCGGTCCAGCTGCCGTCCGGGAGGCTGATGCTGGTGGTGCCCCAGCCGCCGTTCGCGGCGAGACCCAGCGGCAGCCGGGTCGTGACCGTGACCGCCCCGCCACGGTCGAACGCCAGCACGTGCGTGTCGGCGGGCCCGTCCGCCTCGATCCCGGCGTACGACGTGAACAGCTCGGGGCGGTCGCGGCGCAGCCGGAGGGCCGCCTGGGTGACCAGCAGCTTGGCGCGGCCGGAGTCGTCGACACCGCCCGCCAGGGTTGGCCGGGCGCCCTTCCGGACCGAAGCCAGGATCGACTCGCGCTCCTCGAAGTCGACCGGGCGACGGTTGTCGGGGTCGACCAGGCTCTGCTCCCACAGCTCGCTGCCCTGGTAGACGTCGGGCACGCCGGGCATGGTCAGCGCGACCAGCTTCGCGGCGAGCGCGTTGCTCCAGCCGGCCTCGGAGACCAGGTCCAGCAGGCCCTCCAGGGCGGCGACCACGGCGTCGTCGTCGAACGCAGCATCGACCGCGGCGTGCACCGCCGACTCGTAGGCCGCGTCGGGCTCGGTCCAGGTGGTGCGGTCACCGGCCTCGCGCATCGCCTTCTCGGCGTACCCGTGCAGTCGGTCACGAGAGGCAGGCCAGGAGCCGAGGACCGCCTGCCAGAGCAGGTTGCCGAAGCCTGGGTCGGGCAGCGGGGCCAGCCTCAGCAGCCGGTCGAGCGTCTGCTCCCAGACCTCGGGAACCTCCGCGAGCGTGGTGATCCGGGCCCGGACGTCCTCGCCGCGTTTGGTGTCGTGCGTGGAGAGGGTGGTCATCGCGGTTGGCCAGTCGGCCAGGCGCGCAGCCATCTCCTGGTGGAATCCGGCCACGGGCAGCGCGAAGACACCCGGGTCGCCACCGACCTCGTTCAGCGAGGTGAGCCGGGAGAAGCGGTAGAACGCGCAGTCCTCCACACCCTTGGCCATCACCATGCCGCTGGTCTGCTGGAAGCGCAGGGCGGGGTCCAGGTCGGCGTCGGACAGCAACGGCACGAGTACGTCGAGGACCGGGCCCAGGTCGGGTCGGTGCACCCGGGCCGCCGCGAACGCCTGGTCGAGGTGCACCCGGCCCTCCGGGAGGTAGCTGCGGTAGACCGGGAAGCAGGCCAGCAGCTCGGCCACGGCGTCGGCCACGGACTCCCCGGTGGTGTCGACGTCGGGTCTCGACGCGCTCGCTGGCGCTCGCTGCTCGACCACCGGGATGAGCTCGCGCACGATCCGGTTGACCTCCGAGGCCAGGATGCCGTCGGCCACCGCCCGTTTGGTGTCGTGGGTCAGTTCCGCCCAGTCGACGGGCCCGCGCAACCGGGTCTCCAGCGCATCGAGGGTCACCTGCCCGCCGGGGTCGGTGAGCACCCGGTCGAGGTGGGCCAGCGCGTCGTAGCCGGTCGTGCCGGCGGTGGCCCACGAGGAGGGCAGGTGCTCGCCGGTCTCCAGGATCTTCTCGACCAGCACGTAGGCGTTGCCGGTCAGGGCCGCAAGGTCGTCGAGGTAGCCCTTCGGGTCGCGCAGCCCGTCGGGGTGGTCCACCCGCAGCCCGGCGACGTACCCCTGCTCGAACCAGCGGCCGATCTCGACGTGCGAGTCGGCGAAGACCTGCGGGTCCTCCACCCGGATGGCGGCCAGGCTGTTCACCGCGAAGAACCGCCGGTAGTTCAGGCCTGCGTCGGCCACCCGCCAGTTGACCAGCTCGTAGTGCTGACGGTCGTGAATGGTGTCGACGTCGGCACCGTCATCGGCCGAGCCAGGCGCGAGCGGGAACGCGTTGTCGAAGTAGTGCAGCTCTGGTCCATCAGGGCGTCCGACCACCTCGAGGTGCGCGGTCAGGCCACCGGCAGGCGACCGGTCGGCGTCCCCCAGCACCGGTATCCGGAGTCGACCGTCGCCGGCGTCCCAGTCGATGTCGAAAGAGGCAGCATGCTTGGACCCCCGACCGAGCCGCAGCACGTCCCACCACCAGCTGCCGGGCGTCGGCGTCGCCACACCGACGTGGTTCGGCACGATGTCGACGAGCACACCCATGCCGAGCTCCTTGGCCCGGGCGGACACAGCCGCCAGGCCCTTGGCGCCGCCCCGGGAAGGGTCGATCCGGTCGTGCCCGACGACGTCGTAGCCATGGGCGCTGCCCGGCTCGGCGGCGAGCAGTGGCGACAGGTAGACCCAGTCGACACCGAGGTCGTGCAGATAGGGCAGCAGCCGGGCCGCGGCGAACAGGTCGAAGTCCTTCGTGATCTGCAACCGGTAGGTGCTGGTGGGGGTCCG
>JBBSVL010000384.1:0-2656 GCA_038233595.1 Propionibacteriales bacterium
CGAACAGCTGACCGACAGCTCAACGGCTCAGCGCTTGTCCCGGCCGTGCGGGGTCACCCAACCCGTGGTGTCTGGACCCTTCGGGACGATGCCGGACGGGTTCACGTCGGTGTGCACGACGTAGTAGTGGGTCTTGATCTGGTCGAAGTCGATGGTCTCGCCGAACCCCGGGGTCTGGAACAGGTCCCGCGCGTAGCCCCACAGCGCCGGCATCTCGGTGAGCTTGTTGCGGTTGCACTTGAAGTGTCCGTGGTAGACGGCGTCGAAGCGGGCCAGCGTGGTGAACAGGCGTACGTCGGCCTCGGTGATCGCCGCACCCATCAGGTAGCGACGCTCTGTCAGCCGGTCCTCCAGCCAGTCCAGCGCGACCCACAACCGGTCGTAGGCGTCGTCGTAGGCCTCCTGGGAGCCGGCGAAACCGCACCTGTAGACGCCGTTGTTGACCTCGGTGAAGACCCGCTGCATCACGGTCTCCATCTCCTCGCGGACGTCGTCCGGCCACAGGTCCGGGGCGTCCGGACGGTGGTGGTCGCGCCACTCGAAGAACAGGTCGTGGGTGATCCACGGGAAGTCGTTGGTGACCACGGCCTTCGTCGCGACGTCGACCATCGCGGGGACCGTGATCCCCTTCGGGTAGTCCGGGAACCGCTCGAGGTAGGCCTGCTGCAGCCGCTCGTAGCCCAGCACCGGGTCGACGCCGCCCGGGTCGAGGTCGAAGGTCCAGCTGCGCTGGTCGTGGGTCGGTCCGCACAGACCCAGCGAGATCACGTCCTCGAGACCCAGGAGCCTGCGCACGATGATCGCCCGGTTCGCCCACGGGCACGCCTTCGCT
The DNA here is from genome assembly GCA_038233595.1 of Propionibacteriales bacterium. Classification (GTDB taxonomy): domain Bacteria; phylum Actinomycetota; class Actinomycetes; order Propionibacteriales; family Nocardioidaceae; genus Marmoricola. The sequence continues at coordinate 833 of JBBSVL010000384.1, forward strand.
GCGACCAGCCGGTAGCGGCCGACTTCGACCGGCCACGTCGGCTGCTCCAGGGGCCCGACGTCTTGTGAGACGCCCACCTCGGCGGTGATCCGGTCAGGGATGTAGCTCATGTCGCGCTCGAAGGTCCTGCCCTTCTCGACGTACGTCGTGTCTCCTTGGCCCATTCTTCGACCTTAGCGACCTGAGCTGTGAGAACGTCCTGGAATGAGGCACTCGCACTCGCCGGCGCGGGCGCTGGCGACCGGGATGCTCGTCTGCGTCACGGCGCTCACGTCCGCGGTAGCCACCGGAGCCGGCGAGGCCGACGGCGCGACCGTCTCGGCGTCGCCGTCGAGACTCGCCCAGGCGGCGTACGCTCGGTTGTCGGCGCGGCAACGGGTCGGCCAGCTCTTCCTGGTCGGGGTGACGTCGACGGGGCCGACCTCGACCGAGCTGCGCCGGCTCGCCGACTCCTCCGCGGGCAACGTCTTCCTGCGCGGCCACAACACCGTTGGTCAGGCGGCCACGCGCAGGATCACCGACCGGCTGGCGAAGAAGGCCACCGTAGCCGGGGTCCATCCGTTCGTCGCGGCCGACCAGGAGGGCGGCCTGGTGCAGAGCCTGCAGGGGCCAGGCTTCTCCCGGATGCCCACGGCACTGGTGCAGGGTTCGCTGACCATGCCCGTGCTGCGCAGCCGGGTACAGGGGTGGGGTCGAGAGCTCCGCAGGGCAGGGGTCAACCTCGACCTGGCCCCGGTGGCCGACACGGTGCCGGCCTCGGTCGGGAGACGGAACCAGCCGATCGGTCTGCACGACCGCGAGTTCGCACACCAGGTGCCGCGGGTCGTCGGCCACGTCGGGGCGTTCGTCCGCGGAATGAACGACGCCCGGGTCGCCACGGCCGTGAAGCACTTCCCGGGGCTGGGCCGAGCGACCGGCAACACCGACGACCGCGCCGGCGTCACGGACCCGACCGGTCCGCACTCGTCGTACCTGCTCCCGTTCGGCGCCGGGATCGACGCGGGCGCGGAGCTCGTGATGGTCTCCTCTGCCAGGTACCCGAAGATCGACCCGGTGCATCGCGCCTGCTACTCGCGTGCGGTGGTCGGGCTGCTGCGTGGCCGGCTGCACTTCAAGGGGATCGTGGTGTCGGACAGCTTCGCCTCGGCGGCCCTCGCGGATCTGTCACCCGGGACACGCGCGGTCCGCTTCTTCGCCGCCGGTGGCGGGCTGCTGCTCGACACCAACGCCGCGGACCTGCACCCGATGACGGCCGCCGTACTCGCCAGGACGCGCACCGACCGGGCGTTCGCGGCGAAGATCCGGACCGATGTGCTGGCTGTGCTGACCGCCAAGGCTCGCCACGGCCTGCTCAGCGCCTGACGAGGGGTCAGGCCGACGCGTCCAGCTCCGGGAGTACGACGTAGAGCAGCCCGACCAGCTCCTTGAGGAACGCCGCACGCTTGTCCTTGCGCGCTGCCGCCGAACGGGAAGGAAACCTCGCTCAAGCGCTACGCGCACGACGCGGTGGTCGCAGCGAGCCAGACGAACGGCATCGCCGATGTAGCGGCTCGGGTGGCCGAGAAGTCACGGGAGCTCAACGAGCGCTTGGCGCGATGACGGGGGAGCTCTACTACCTGACCGAACGCGACGTGATGACAGTGCTGGCGGCCACTGGACAAGAGGTGCAGTTGCGCGACTTCGGCCTCCTCTCCTCAGCGGTCGCCCGGCCGCAAGCCTCCGCTTTCGGCGAGGATGCCTACCCGGACCCATGGGTGAGGGCTGCGGCGCTGTTGCACTCGCTGGTGAGCAATCACCTGTTCGTAGACGAGAACAAGAGAGCCG
>JBBSVL010000385.1:0-2655 GCA_038233595.1 Propionibacteriales bacterium
CGCCCTTGGCGGTCAGCGTCGCCGTGACGTTGGCGCCCGCCGTACCGTTGCCGCGCTTGTCCTTGCCCTTGGCCTCGATCTTGAACCGGTGGGCCGACTCGTCCTTCTCCAGGAACTTGCCGGAGCCGTTGTAGACCAAGGCGATCGGGCCCAGCTTGACCTTGCAGGAGCCCTTGAACGTGTCGCCCTCCACCGAGGTGACCACGGCTCCGGGGAAGCAGGCCGCCACGGACTCGATGTCGTTGAACGCAGCCCAGGTCTCCTCCACGCTGGCAGGCACGGTGAAGGTGTGGGTCAGGTCCATGCGGTCACCCTACTGCCGCGGCAAGCACAGCACGGCGGGCCAGGACGGTGGCGAGGTGCCGGCGGTAGTCGGCGTCACCGTTCAGGTCCGACGGCGGGTTGGTGCCTTCGGCGGCACCCGCACACACCTCGCGTACGGCGTCGTCGGTGGCCGGCTTCCCGGCCAGCGCCTGCTCCAGGGCCTTGGCCCGCAACGGCGTCGAGCCCATGTTGGTCAGCCCGACGCGCGCCTCGGTGATCGTGCCGCCCTCGGCCTTGACCGTCGCGGCCACGGCCACGATCGGCCACTGGTGAGCCACGCGCACGAACTTCTCGTAGTGCGCACCCCACCCGGTGTGCTTGGGGATCCGTACCTCGGTGAGCAGCTCACCCTCCGCGATCGCGGTCTCGAAGAGGTCGACGAAGAAGTCGTCCGCGGCGACCGTGCGGGTCCCGGAGGGGCCGGCGATCACGAACTCAGCGCCCAGCGCCAGCGCGGGTGCGCCGAGGTCACCGGCCGGGTCGGCGTGCGCCAGTGCGCCGCCGAAGGTGCCGCGGTGCCGCACCTGGGCGTCGGCGAGGTGCTCGACGGCCTTCCCGATCAGGGCGGCGTGCTCGGCGACCAGCGGGTCCGCGCCCACCTCGGCGTGGGTGGTCATCGCGCCGATCACGATCGAGTCGCCGTCCTCCCGGATCCCCCGCAGGGAGTCGATCTTGGCCAGGTCGACCACCATCTCGGGGGCGTTGAGCCGCATCCGCAGCACCGGCAGTAGCGACTGCCCGCCCGCGATCACCTTGGCCTCGTCACCGTGCTCGACGAGCAGCCGCAGAGCCTCCTCGACGCTGGTCGGCGCTGCGTAGTCGAACTTGGCGGGAATCATTCGGGGCCCCCGTTCGTAGCGGAACGAAGTGAGCATTCGAATGGGGTGAAGATCACTGGCCTGCTCCGTCCGTGCGGTCTGCGGTGTCGGCTTCGTCGAAGTGCGGGGTTGCGCCGGTCGGCTCAGTGTCCCCGTGCTTAGTGTCGTTGGCATGGATGGCTTTCCAGACCCGTTGCGGGGTGCACGGCATCTGGATGTCGTCGACCCCGAAGGAGCGGATCGCGTCGACCACCGCGTTGACCACGGCCGGGGTGGACGCGATCGTGCCGGCCTCACCCACACCCTTGGTGCCGAGCGTGTTGGTCAGCGCCGGTGTCGTGGTGTGGTCGACGTCGAAGCTGATCATGTCCGCCGCGGTCGGCACCAGGTAGTCCACGAACGATGCGGACACCAGGGTGCCGGACTCGTCGTGCACGGCCTCCTCGAACAAAGCCTGCGCGATGCCCTGGGTGAGGCCGCCGTGCACCTGGCCCTCCACGATCAGCGGGTTGACCACGTTGCCGACGTCGTCGACACAGGTGTACTTGCGCATCTTGATCTGGCCGGTCTCGGTGTCGACCTCGACCGCGCACAGGTGGGTGCCGTGCGGGTAGTTGAAGTTCACCGGGTCGAACGTCGCGTCGGAGTCCAGGGACGGCTCCACCCCGTCGGGCAGGTTGTGCGCCGCGAAGGTCGCCAGCGCGATCTCCGCCATCGCCAGACCCTGGTCGGTGCCCCGGACGCTGAACCTGCCTGCCTTGAACTCGATGTCCTCGACGGAGGCCTCCAGCAGGTGGGCCGCGATCGGCTTGGCCTTCTCGATCACCTTGTCGGCGGCCTTGACGATCGCCTCACCACCGACCACGAGAGACCGCGAGCCGTAGGTGTCCAGGCCCTTGTGCGAGATCGCGGTGTCGCCGTGCAGCACCTCGACGTCCTCGTAGGCAACACCGAGCCGGTCGGCGACGATCTGGCTGAAGGCCGTCTCGTGGCCCTGGCCGTGTGCGCTGGCGCCGGTGAGCACCTCGACCTTGCCGGTGGGCAGCATCCGCACGCTCGCGTGCTCCCAGCCACCGGCGCCGTAGTCCAACGAGCCGAGGACCCGGGACGGGGCCAGCCCACACATCTCGGTGAAGGTGGAGACACCGATGCCGAGCTGCACGGAGTCGCCGGACTCCCGGCGCTGCTGCTGCTCGGCCCGCAGCTCGTCGTATCCGAAGTGGACCTTCGCCATCTCGGTGGCCGCCTCGTAGTTGCCGGAGTCGTACTCCAGACCCGCAACCGTGGTGAACGGGAACTCCTCGTGCTTGATCCAGTTCTTCTCCCGGATCTCCAGCGGGTCCACCCCCACCTCGACGGCGAGCTCGGTCATCATCCGCTCGATCGCGTACGTCGCCTCGGGCCGACCCGCGCCACGGTAGGCGTCGGTCCAGGTCTTGTTCGTCAGCACCGTCTGGCAGCTGAAGTGGTAGGCCGGGAACTTGTAGATCGCGTTGTACATGAAGGCGCCCAG
>JBBSVL010000386.1:0-2634 GCA_038233595.1 Propionibacteriales bacterium
CCAACACTGGGCACCCACCCTCCAGCGGGGAGACTGCTCCCGAAGAAGAGTCGCCCGAGCTCGAGCTGCTCATCCTTCGTGACGGGCTCCCCGAGGTTGTCGAGACCGCGGAGGCGCTCGCCGCAGCCTGCGCCGACATCGCCGCCGGCACCGGCCCCGTGGCGATCGACGCCGAGCGTGCGTCCGGCTACCGCTACTCGGCCCGCGCCTACCTGATCCAGCTGCGGCGCCACGGGTCGACAACCCACCTGGTCGACCCGATCGCCTTCGACGACCTCGCCCCGTTGCAGGAGGCGCTGGTCGGCAGCGAATGGATCCTGCATGCCGCCAGCCAGGATCTCGCCTGCCTGCGCGAAGTCGGCCTGGAACCTACATCGTTGTTCGACACCGAGCTCGCTGCCCGGCTGCTCGGCCACCCACGGGTCGGTCTGGCTGCGTTGGTCGAGGAGCTGTGCGACAAGCGGATGCGCAAGGAGCACTCCGCGGCCGACTGGTCGCGGCGGCCGTTGCCGACGGCGTGGCTGGACTATGCGGCCCTCGACGTGGAGGCACTGGTCGAGATCCACGACGTGCTGGGGCAGGAGCTCGCAGACACCGGCAAGCTCGACTGGGCGCACCAGGAGTTCGACCACGTGATGGCGCATCGGGCAACGCCGCGCGTCGACCCGTGGCGTCGTACCTCCGGGATGCACAAGGCGCGCGGCCGCCGGTCGGTCGCCGCGGTGCGCGAGCTCTGGCAGGCGCGTGACGAGATCGCCACGAGGCGCGACGTCACCCCTGGCCGGATCCTGCCCGACTCGGCGATCGTGGTCGCCGCTCACGCGCTGCCGGCAGACCGGTCCGGCCTGCTGAGCCTGAAAGGCTTCCATGGCCGCGGGGCCGAGCGCTACGCCGACAGCTGGGTCCGAGCGATCCGCACCGCGCGAGAGCTGCCTGAGGGCGAGCTGCCCCCGGTGGCAGTCCGGTCCGACGGCCCACCGCCGGCCCGCTCCTGGCCCGAGCGCAACCCCGAGGCCGCCGGAAGGCTCGCCGCAGCGCGAGCAGCGCTCGCCGTAGTCTCCGAGGAGCACTCGGTGCCGGTGGAGAACCTGCTCACTCCCGACGTTGTACGACGGGTGCTGTGGGCGCCTCCGGCCACCCGCGAGCCGGCCGAGCTGACCGCTGCCGTGAGCGCGCAGCTGGGTGAGATGGGTGCTCGGCCGTGGCAGATCGGTCTGGTCGCTCCCGTGCTGCGCGACGCGATCCTCAACCCCCAGCCCCCGACCGTCGACGAGCCGGAGCAGACCGAGAGCTGACCGCCGTGATCTCTACCCGGAAGGCGAGGGCGAGGGCGACGGGCTGGTGCTGGGGGGTGCCAGGATCGCCTTCGAGACGTCGTCGATGGTGGTGAGCCGCGCGTCGAACGGGTCGATCACCGGGTCGTAGAACAACTGGTAGAGCCGGTTGTCGGTGGCCTTCACGACCTTCGCCCACACCGGGGACCTCGGCAGCAGGGTGACGAAGCGCATCTGGTTGATGAACACGTTCGAGCCGTTGGGCTCCCGGTTGGGCTGCAGGAAGGCGTCGGAGTGCAGCGCATCGGAGTTGGCCGGCGTGATGTAACCCGTGGCGGCCAGGGCCTCGGATGCCTTGTCCCCCACCAGGTAGGCAAGGACGTCGCCCACCACACCACCACTCTTCTCGGCCTGTGGCGTCACGCACAGCCCCGAGACGTTGGCCACGGTGGCCGACCCACCGATCCGCGGCATCGGCATCACCCCGAGGCTGAGCCCCTTCTGCTTGCGCAGCTCCGGGAGCAGGTCGCGGAAGCCGAGCAGCATGCCCAGCTTGCCCTGCTTGAACCTGGTCAGCGCGTCCTTCCGGGCCAGCTGCCGGGGGCTGAACGTAACCTCCGGGTTTCGCACCAGCTCCAGCAGCTGACGCATGGCCTTCGTGCTCGCACCACTGGACAGCTGCAGCGAGGTCGGCATATCGGTGTCGTCGACGACGTTGCCACCACCGGAGAAGACGAACGGTGCGATCTGCATGACCTCTGGAGCGACGTAGACCCCCTTGGTTCCGCGCCTCGAAGCCTGCTGCGCGGCCGTGACGAAGTCCTGGAAGCGCCAGCCGTCGTCGGGGTTCGGCACCTTCTGACCGGGCAGTCGCAGCTTGGCCAGGTGCACCAACCGGGTGTTGTAGTAGACGGCCATCGGGGAGACGTCGACGGGCATGCACTGCAGCGCGCTGTTGTCGCTGAACGCCTCCAGGCCGACCCGTTCGTAGCCGTCGCCGAAGTCGATGTTGCGCTCGCTGAGCAGCTCGTCGACCCGGGTGTTGGCCCGCTTCGCCTCCAACGCGCCGAGGTCGCGCTCGCCGGCCAGGAAGATGTCGGGGGCCCTGCTCGTGCCGAGCGTCCTCGCCAGAGCTCGCATCGCCTGCTCGTGGGTGGCATAGGACCGCACGCTGATCGCGACCGTTGGATGCATCTGGGTGAAGTGTTTCGCGAGCGTGGTGTACGCGGAGGTCACCGGGGCGGGTCCGTAGACCGCCACGGTGACCTGGGTGGGGTTGGCCGTCGTGGTCACGGTGGCGCTCTTGGGTGCGGTGCCGTCGGGTGTGCAGGCGGCCACGGCTCCCATCAGAAGCAGGGCA
>JBBSVL010000387.1:0-2613 GCA_038233595.1 Propionibacteriales bacterium
ATCGGCCGCGAGAACGTCCCGCGCACGGGCGGGGTGATCCTGGCCAGCAACCACCTCAGCTTCGCCGACAGCGTGGTGATCCCCGTGGTGGCTCCACGCAACGTGGCGTTCCTGGCCAAACACGACTACTTCACCGGCACCGGCATCAAGGGCGCGCTGCAGCGCGGCTGGTTCGAAGGTCTCGGCATGTTGCCCATCGACCGTGACGACAGCCAGGCTGCGATCGCCAGCCTGGAGACCGCCCTGGAGGTGCTCGGCCGGGGCGAGGCGTTCGGCATCTACCCCGAGGGCACCCGCTCCCGTGACGGCCGGCTCTACCGGGGACGCACCGGGGTCGCCCACCTCGCCCTCACTGCCGGGGTTCCTGTCGTGCCCGTCGGTCTGCGGGGCACCGAGAAGCTGCAGCCGGTGGGCTCACGGCTGCCGCGGCTGGCCAAGGTGAGTGTCTCGTTCGGCCAGCCGATCGACTTCACCGGCAGGTACGACGGGGTACCCGCGGGCCGGGCCCGGCGCCAGGCCACCGACCAGATCATGGCCGCCATCCGCGACCTCAGTGGGCAGACCGAGGCCGGGGTCTACAACGAGCGTCCTACCGAGGTCTGAACCCTTCCGGCGGTCGCGTCTCCCGTTGGTCGAGCAGGTTGCGCTAGCAACCGACGTCGAGACCGGGTCTTGACGCGCTCGCTAGTGCTCGCTGCTCGACCAACGGTTCCGCCGGTTGTGGTGACCTGCCAACGCATCGCCCGTCCGTCGGCACATTGTGCCGTGGTTCGGCGCAGGCCGGGGCAGTTGAATCGACATCATGTCCCCACGTCCGGCCCCACGCTCGATCCGGATCGGCATCGACACCGGCGGCACCTTCACCGACGTGGTGGCCTTCGACGAGCAGACCGGCGAGCTGGTCACCACCAAGACGCCGTCCACGCCGGACAACCCGGCCGACGCCTTCATGGCCGGTATCGAGAAGGTGCTCGACCTGATGGGGCTCCCGGCGGCCTCTGCCGACTTCTCCCGGGGCGCTGCGATCGCCGCCGTCAGCCACGGCACCACGGTGGCCACCAACCAACTGCTCGAGGGCAAGGTCGGCCGGCTCGGTTTCATCACGAACACCGGCTACGAGGCGATGCTCGAGATCGCCCGGCAGTCGGTGCCCGACGGCTACGGCAACTCCTACTTCTGGGTGAAGCCCGACCGGATCGTGCCGCGGCACCTGGTCCGGGGGGTCGAGGGCAGGCTCGACTTCACCGGCGCCGAGGTGCGCCCCTTCGACGAGACGGGCGCCCGCGAGACGGCCCGTTGGTTCCGTGCGCAGGGCATCGACACCCTGGGCGTCTGCTTCCTGCACGCCTACGCCGACCCAGACCACGAGGAACGGATGCGCGCGGTGCTCGAGGAGGAGCATCCCGACGCGGTCGTCTCGCTGTCCAGCCAGGTGCTGCGCGAGTACCGCGAGTACGAGCGTGCGATGACGACGCTGGTCGACGCCGCGGTCAAGCCCCGGCTGAGCCGCTACGTCGGCGACATCAAGAACCGGCTCGCGACCTTCACCACGGTGGTCGAGATGATCCCGTTCTACGTGATGAAGTCCAACGGCGGGGTCCTCAGTGCCGACGAGGTGGTGCACCAGCCGATCACCACGGTGCTCTCCGGCCCGGCGGCCGGCGCGCTCGGAGCCGCCCTGATCGCCAAGGTGGCCGGCTTCGATCGAGTGCTCACCAGCGACGGCGGGGGTACGTCGACCGACGTGAGCGTGGTCATCGACGGTGAGCCGACCCTGACCACCGAGGGCAGCGTCGGCGTCTATCCCAGCAAGATCCCGATGATCGACGTGGTCACGGTCGGGGCCGGTGGCGGCTCGGTCGCGTGGCTCTCGCCCGAGGGCACCTTGAAGGTCGGCCCGCACTCGGCCGGCGCCGACCCCGGCCCGCTCTGCTACGGCAAGGGTGGTGTCGATGGGGGAGCGGTCACGATCACCGACGCGCACGTCGTGCTGGGCCGGATCCCGCCGCACCTGCTCGGCGGTGAGATCCCGCTGGACGTCGACGCAGCCCGCGCCGGGCTCGAGCAGCTCGCCGGGAAGCTCGGCCTGACCACGGAGGCCTGCGCCACCGGGGTCCTGGAGATCTCGGCGTGGAACCAGGCCAATGCGCTGCGTCAGGTGACCGTCAAGCGCGGGCTCGACGTACGCGACTTCACCCTGACCACGTTCGGCGGCTCCGGGTCGCTGCTGCTGTGCCGGCTGATGGACGTGCTCGGCATCCCGCGGGTGCTGGTGCCGCCCAACCCCGGCAACGTCTCCGCCTTCGGCCTGCTCACCGTGGACGTCAAGAACGACTACGTGCAGACCCACGTCTCGCTCGCCGACCAGCTCGACCCGGCGCACGTCACCGGCATCTACCACGACCTCACCGACCAGGCGCGGGTCGCGCTCACCAAGGAGGGGTTCTCCGACGAGCAGCACGTGTTCCAGCGCACCGTCGACCTGCGCTACTTCGGGCAGGCCTTCGAGGTGCGCGTGCCGGTGCCCGATGGCGACGTCGACGAGGCCGTGCTCGACCAGGTCGCCGACCGTTTCCACGCGGAGCACAAGGTGTTGTACGGCTACGACTTCGC
>JBBSVL010000388.1:0-2609 GCA_038233595.1 Propionibacteriales bacterium
GCGCGCTCGACGGTGTTGAGGTCGACCGCGGCGGCGCCGGCCAGGACCAGCGCACACGGAACGTGCGTGGCGGTGCGGGTCACCACGCCCAGGCACCAACCCGAGTCCTCGAGGTAGACGGCGTCCCGACCGCGATGCAGGATCGGCGCCTCGCGGTGCGCTCCGTCGAGCCGCTCGCGGGCCCGCGCACCGCCGACGGCGAAGACGGTGCGGAGCCGTCGGGGTGGACGTCGCACGCCGGACAAGGCGGGCGTGCGGGCGAACGTCGTACTGCCGGACGCCGACCCGTTCACAGTCATGCTTCGTGACGCTATCGGCCCGGGGATAGCGTGTGCGATGTGATCATCTGCCAACGATGGGCGTGAACAGGTGCAAGAGTTGATAGGTCCCGAGTCGCAGGCGCCGGGTGATCCCGCCGCGGACGCGCGTGCCCGCACCACCTTGGAGCGTGTCGATGCGCTGCACATCGCGCTCACCCAGATCGTGCTCGAGGGTGGAGACCTGCGCCAGATTGCCGCAGAGCTCTCCCGGGTGCTCGACGTCGGGGTGCTGGTCACCTCCTCCGACGGGCGGGAGCGTGCCGAGGCGATGAGCGAGCAGGACCGAGCCGAGCTGGAGCGGGCCGGACTGTTCGATCCCACCGGCCGGTTCCGGGTCGAGCAGGCCGGTCAGACCGGCGCAAAGGTGGGTGCCGGCCAGGCTCGCACCATGCGCGTGGTCGCCGGAGGTGCGGACCTGGCCAGGTTGGTGTGCGTGCGTGCCGACGGGCCGGTCACTCCCGAGGACGTGCGCGCCATGGAGCGGGCCTCCGCGGTCGCCGCGCTGCTGATCAGTCGCCAGCAGGCGGTCAACGCGGTCGAGAACAAGTACCGCGGCGACTTCCTGCGTGATGTGTTCCTCGGCCGCGCCGGGCGGGAGTCCTACATCCTTGAGCACGCGACGGACTTCGGCTGGGACCTGCAGCGGTCGCTGGTCGTGGTCGTCGCCCAGCTCGACCCGTCCGCGCCGGAGGAGGAGCCGGTGCCGCAACCCAGGCAGCGGCAGTGGCAGGAGCGCTTCTCAGCCGCGTGGTGGCAGGTGTCGGCCGGGGTCGATGCAGGCGTGGCCAGCGCGGACTTCTCCTCGGAGGTGGTGACCCTGTTGCCGGTGCCTGACGGGCCGGACGCCTCGGCGGCTCTGGTCGCCCGGGTCGTGCATGCCGTCGCCGGCGACAAGGGCGGCGGTCGCCGCAGCTTCTCGGTCGGTGTCAGCCGCGTGGTGGCCGACATCGGTGAGCTGCCGGAGGCTTACGCGCAGGCCCGGCGGGCGCTCGAGGTCGGCGGCCGGATCCACGGACGAGGATCCACGACGTGGTTCGACCAGCTCGGTCTGCACCGGCTGATCGCGCTGGTTCCCGACCCGGCCGAGCTACGCGCCTTCGCGCACGACGTACTCGGTGACCTCGCCGGTGACACGCAGGAGGCGGTCGGCCTGCGGCTCACCCTGCAGGTGCTGCTGGACACGAACTTCAATGTCGCCGAGGCGGCGCGCACCCAGTTCTTCCACTACAACACGATGCGCTACCGGGTCGGGAAGCTGGAGCGGCTGCTCGGCCCGCTGGGCAAGGACCCGAACCTCCGACTGGACGTGGCCGTGGCACTGAAGGTTCTAGAGATCACCGGCTGAGAGATAACCGGCTGAGATGTGTACAAGCGCAGCGCCATCATGAAGCGCTGTAATGTGGCGACATGGTGACCGAGACGAGCACGATCCGGGTGACCCGCGTGACTCGCGACCTCCTGGCTGACCAGGCGCGCGAGCGTGGGGTGTCGCTGGCTGCGCTGCTCAGCGAGATCGCCGAAGAGCATCGACGCGCCGCCACCTGGCGCTCGGAGCACGAGGCCAACCGCATCGATGAGCGCAACCCGGACACGCAAGCCGAGCTCCGCGAGTGGGAAGGCACCCTCGAGGATGGCCTCGGCTGATGGGCCACGCCGCGGGGAGGTCTGGCTCGTGGCTCTGGGTGCGGGACGTGCAGGCGAGCCCGGCAAGACTCGTCCCGCGCTCGTCGTCTCCGTAGACGAGCTGAGCACCGGGGCGCCGGGAGAGCTGGTCGTCGTCGTACCCCTGTCGAGCTCGCTGGCTCCGTCGCCGCTCCGTGTCGAGATCGGGACCTCGGCCGGCATCGAGCGCGCCAGCCGCGCCGTCTGCAGGGCACTGCGAGCCGTGGTCCGCTCGCGGCTGGTAAGGCGGATCGGGGGCGTCACCCCCGCCGACCTGGCGAAGGTCGAAACGGCCCTCACCCTGATCCTGGGACTCGATCGCGGGACCGCACCCCGATCCGGCCAGTGAGCGATGACTGAGGCGGCGTTGTTTCGCTCGCCCGCCAGAGCTCGTCATCTCCGGGATCGTCCAGGTGTGCGCCGCCGCGCCACAACCTTTGCCACCTGACCCCGTCTTCCTTCGGCATGAGTCGCCGGTGTGGGGGCGTGAGGCACGCAACTAGGTTCGGCCTTCTCGGGATCAGACCGTCGAGCAGCACCGGGCGAGGAGGAACTGTCATGTCGATGTTCAAATGGGATGTCGTCTACGACGGCAAGACGCCTCCCCCGGGGAAGGCGGTCGGCCCC
>JBBSVL010000389.1:0-2592 GCA_038233595.1 Propionibacteriales bacterium
CCGTCGTACCCGGGACGGATGTCGGCCTTGAGCACCAGACCGACCCGGGGTGAGTGCGCGGCAACGGCGTCGACCGCGCGCTTCACGACGTCCATCACCTGGTCCCACTCCCCCTCGATGTTGGTGAACATCGCGTTGGTCTCGTGGGGCAGGCCGGACTCACGCACGACGCGGACCGCCTCGGCCACGGCCGCGCTGACGCCGCCGCTCGCGTCGCCACCGGAGGGACTGATGCTGAACGCCACGATCATGTGCCCAGCCTCTCACCCCGGGACGTCATACCGATCGGCTGCCATAGCGACCAGTTGGTATGACGTCCTAGGACTTCCGCAGGTTGCGCAGCACGTAGGGCAGGATCCCGCCGTTGCGGAAGTAGTTCGCCTCACCGGGGGTGTCGATGCGGACCACGGCGTCGAACTCCGTGCCGCCCGCCGTCACCTTGACCGTCTTGGGGGCCTTGCCCTCGTTCAGCTCGGTGACACCGGTGAACGAGAACGTCTCCTCACCGGTCAGTCCGAGCGACTCGGCGGTCTGGCCCTCGGGGTACTGCAACGGCAGCACACCCATGCCGATGAGGTTGGACCGGTGGATCCGCTCGTAGGACTCCGCGATGACGACCTTCACACCCAGCAGGGCGGTGCCCTTGGCTGCCCAGTCGCGCGACGAGCCGGAACCGTACTCCTTACCGGCGAGTACGACGAGTGGGATGCCCGCCTCGATGTACTTCTCCGAAGCGTCGAACACCGAGGTCACCGTCTGCTCACCCGAGGCATCGCCGGAGAGGTGGCGGGTGTAACCGCCCTCCGTCCCCGGTGCCAGCTGGTTGCGGAGCCGGATGTTCGCGAACGTGCCGCGGATCATCACCTCGTGGTTGCCGCGCCGCGAGCCGTAGGAGTTGAAGTTCCGCTGCTCGATGCCGTGCTCGGCGAGGTACTTGCCGGCGGGCGAGTCCTTCTTGATCGCACCGGCCGGGCTGATGTGGTCTGTGGTGACCGAGTCGCCGAGCTTGAGCAGCACCCGGGCGTCCGTGACGTCCTCGACCGGAGTCGGCTCGTCGGCCATCCCATCGAAGTAGGGAGGCTTGCGGACGTAGGTGGAGTCCTCGTCCCAGGCGTAGGTCTTGCCCTCGGGCGTCGGCAGCGACCTCCACTGCTCGTCGCCCGCGAAGACGTCGGCGTAGTCCTTGGTGAACATCTCGGACGTGATCGCACTGGCGACCACCTCGTCGATCTCCTGCGCGGAGGGCCAGATGTCCGCCATGTAGACGTCGTTGCCGTCCTGGTCCTGTCCCAGCGGGTCGTTGAACAGGTCGACGGTCATCGACCCGGCCAGCGCGTAGGCGACGACCAGCGGCGGCGAAGCGAGGTAGTTCATCTTCACGTCGGGGTTGATCCGCCCCTCGAAGTTGCGGTTGCCGGACAGCACCGAGACGACCGCGAGGTCCTTCTCGTTGACCGCGGCGCTCACCTCGGGGATCAGCGGGCCCGAGTTGCCGATGCACGTCGTGCACCCGTAGCCGACGAGGTTGAAGCCGAGCTTGTCGAGGTACGGCGTCAGTCCGGACCGCTCGTAGTAGTCCGAGACCACCTTGGAGCCGGGCGCCAGCGTGGTCTTCACCCACGGCTTGCTGTGCAGCCCCTTCTCCACGGCCTTCTTGGCCAGCAGCGCGGCGCCGATCATCACCGACGGGTTGGAGGTGTTGGTGCACGACGTGATCGCGGCGATCGAGACCGCGCCGTGGCCCAGGTCGTACTCCGTGCCGTCCTTCGTCGTGACGTGCGCCGTGGCTGCCTTGTCCTCGGTGTAGTCACCCAGCGCGGTGTCGAACGCGGCCGCCGCGTCGGACAGCGAGACCCGGTCCTGCGGCCGCTTCGGCCCGGCCAGGGAGGGCACGACGGTGGCCAGGTCCAGCTCGAGCCTCTCGGAGTACCGCGGCTCGGTGTACCCCTCGGCCTCTGGGTCGTGCCAGAGGCCCTGCTCCTTGGCGTAGGCCTCGACCAGCGCCAGCTGCTCCTCGGGACGGCCGGTGAGCTTGAGGTACTTGATGGTCTCCTCATCGATCGGGAAGACCGCGATGGTGGAGCCGAACTCCGGGCTCATGTTGCCGATCGTCGCCCGGTTCGCCAGCGGCAGCACCGAGACGCCGGGGCCGTAGAACTCGACGAACTTGCCGACCACCCCGTGCTTGCGCAGCATCTCGGTGATCGTGAGCACCAGGTCGGTGGCGGTCGCGCCCTCGGGGAGGTCGCCGTTGAGCTTGAAGCCGACGACCCGCGGGATCAGCATCGACACCGGCTGGCCGAGCATGGCCGCCTCGGCCTCGATACCGCCGACGCCCCAGCCGACCACGCCGATGCCGTTGACCATGGTGGTGTGGGAGTCGGTGCCGACACACGTGTCCGGGTAGGCCGTCAGCTCGCCCTCGATCTCACGGGTGAACGCGACGCGCGCCAGGTGCTCGATGTTGACCTGGTGCACGATGCCGGTGCCGGGCGGGACGACCTTGAAGTCGTCGAAGGCGCCCTGGCCCCAGCGCAGGAACTGGTAGCGCTCGCGGTTGCGCTCGTACTCGATCTCGACGTTGCGCTCGAA
>JBBSVL010000390.1:0-2587 GCA_038233595.1 Propionibacteriales bacterium
CTGCTCACGGCTGCGCCCGCTGCGGGTACGGGGTCTCGCCGCGTTCGAGCATCGCGACGAACGACTCGATCTTCGCCGCGCGGGTGCTCGTGCGCTTGACGCTGCTGATCCGAAACAGGATCGCCCAGCGATTCTGGGCGGTCAGGTGAGCGAAGAACGCGCTGGCCCTGGGGCTCGCGTCGAGAGCCGCTCGGAGGTCGTCGGGCACCGGAGCGTCCTTCTGCCGGTAGGCGGCGTCCCAGCGACCGTCCGACTTGGCCCGCTCGACCTCGGCGATGCCTGCGGCGCGCATTCGCCCCGCGGCGGTCAGCCGTGCCACGTGCTCGCGGTTGCGCTGTGACCACGGGCTCCTGGACCGCCGTGGCGTGAACACCTGCAGGTGATAGTCCTGGTCGAGGACCCCGGCCTGTCCGTCGATCCAGCCGAAACACAGGGCGCTGTCCAGTGCCTCCGGGTAGGTGATCCCCGGACGCTGCGAGGCCTTCTTGCGCAACCGGAGCCGTACGCCGTCGTGATCGGAGTTGGCAGCCAACCAACCCTCCCACTGCTCGACGGTCACAATCTCGAGCACGGGCTTGACGGAAACCGCGGCCATGTTCACCACGGTAGTTGGGCAGACCCTCCACCCGGCGTCGGTCCACCGGCGCGCAGCTGTCGACGAACTCGTAAGCCGCCCGCGAACCGCTCTCCCATGGGGGCAGAGCGGAGAACGGTCAGGACGTCGCGACGGCCGGTTCCCCGCTCGGTCCGTCATAGGACTCGGCCAGGCGCAGCGCCTCCTCGATCAGCGTCTGGACGATCTGCGACTCCGGCACGGTCTTGATGACCTCGCCCTTCACAAAGATCTGCCCCTTGCCGTTGCCAGAGGCGACGCCGAGGTCGGCCTCCCGGGCCTCCCCCGGGCCGTTGACGACGCAGCCCATCACCGCGACCCGCAACGGCACGGTCAGCCCCGAAAGGCCCGCGGTCACCTGCTCGGCGAGGGTGTAGACGTCGACCTGTGCCCGACCGCAGGACGGGCACGACACGATCTCCAGGCCGCGCTGCTTGAGGTTCAGCGACTCGAGAATCGCCAACCCGACCTTGACCTCCTCGACCGGAGGCGCCGACAGCGAAACCCGGATGGTGTCCCCGATCCCGTCGGCGAGCAGCGAACCGAAGGCCACCGCCGACTTGATCGTCCCCTGGAACGCGGGTCCCGCCTCGGTGACGCCCAGGTGCAACGGGTAGTCGCACCGCTGGGAGAGCAGCCGGTAGGCCTGCACCATGACCACCGGGTCGTTGTGCTTCACCGAGATCTTGATGTCGCGGAAGTCGTGCTCTTCGAACAGCGAGCACTCCCACAGCGCCGACTCGACCAGCGCCTCCGGTGTCGCCTTGCCGTACTTCGCCATGATGCGCTTGTCCAGGCTGCCGGCGTTGACCCCGATCCGGATGGGGGTGCCGCTGGCCTTCGCCGCGCGGGCGACCTCACCGACCTTGCCGTCGAACTCGCGGATGTTGCCGGGGTTGACGCGTACGGCGGCGCAGCCTGCGTCGATGGCGGCAAAGATGTACTTGCTCTGGAAATGAATGTCGGCGATCACCGGGAGCTGAGACTGCTTCACGATCCTTGGCAGCGCCTCAGCGTCGACCGGGTCCGGGACGGCGACCCGGACGATGTTGCAGCCGGTCGCGGTGAGCTCGGCGATCTGCTGCAGCGTGCCGTTGATGTCCGCGGTGACGGTGGTGGTCATCGACTGGACGCTGATCGGCGCGCCGCCGCCGACCGGCACGGTGCCCACCTCCAGCCGCCGGGTCGGGCGCCGCTCGGCCAGCGTGGCCGGGGGCAGTTCGGGCATGCCCAGCGAGACGGCGCTCACGAGTTCAGCCGGATCGGGTTGACGATGTCGGCGCCGAGCAGCCAGAGCGTGAAGCCGGCGAAGAAGATCACGACCGCGTAGGTCACCGGAAGCAGCTTGGTCAGGTCGACCCGGCGCAGCGGGCCGGTGTAGCCGCGGGCCCGCTTGAGCTTGTCCCGCACCTGCTCGAAGGACAGCACCGCGATGTGGCCGCCGTCCAGCGGGAGCAGCGGCAGCAGATTGAACACGCCGACGAAGAAGTTCAACCCGGCGATCAGGCTGAAGAAGCCCAGCATCTTGAAGGCGAGTGTCTCGTCACTGGCGAGCACCTCGCCGCTGATCCGGCCGGCGCCGACGACGCCGACGAAGCCCTCCGGGTCGCGCTCCGGGCCGTAGACCTGCGTGATCGTGCCGAGCTTCTCGCTGAACGTCGTGACAATGCCAGTCGCGATGGTGCCCATGGTGGAGAAGCTGTAGCGCACGGCCTCGACCGGCCCGAGCTGCTCGGTGCCCTGGCGGTACTCCGGCAGCACGCCGATGGCGCCGACCCGCTCGGTGGCGAAGACCGGCTTGCCGTCGACCTGCAGCGGCTCGCCGTCGGCGTCGAGCGTGGGGGTGAGCGAGGGACGCAGGACCGCGGCGGGTGTGACGGTCAGGTCCTGCCGGGCACGGGCGCGCTCCACGGTGACCGAGATCTGCTCGCCGGGAAAGCGACGAATCTCGGTGATGAAGGCGCGGACATTGTC
>JBBSVL010000391.1:0-2579 GCA_038233595.1 Propionibacteriales bacterium
AGTGTGACCGCATTCACGCCACTTCAGTTTGCTTCTGCTAGCCAGAGTTAGCAAGATGGACGTATGGCGAAGGGCAAGGTCGGCAACGCAGTCGAGACACTCGGCGACTACCTGCACGAGCAGCGGGTCAGCGCCCAGCTCTCGTTGCGGCAGCTCGCCGAACAGGCTGGCGTGTCGAACCCGTACCTGAGCCAGATCGAACGCGGCCTGCGTCGGCCCTCGGCAGAGGTGCTGCAGCAGATCGCGAAGGCACTGCGGATATCGGCCGAACAGCTCTACGTTCACGCCGGGATCCTCAACCCTGACGAGGTCGAGGCACGTTCGGTCGAGCTCGCGGTCCTGGCCGACCCCGGCCTCACCGAACGGCAGAAACAGTCGCTGCTGGACGTCTACTCGTCGTTCCTGGCAGCCAACACCCACCTCGTCACCACACCCGTCAACCGGCCCGATGCAGCAACGCCGGTGGCACAACCGAAAGGAAACTGACATGGCGAAGACCACATTCAAGAACGAGGCTGTGCGCCCGCTGTACGCCGTCGCCGGCGCTACCGACCTCGCGGTCGAGATCGCTCGCGGCTACGTCACCGAGGCCCAGGTCAAGGTGAGCGGTGCGCAGAAGAAGGCCACCAAGCGCGTGCAGTCTGTTGACCTGGAGCCGAAGGCCCTTCAGTCGAAGGCGGTCGAGCTCGTGAACGCTCGCGTCGAGGAGCTGCAGGAGCAGGCCAGGTCGTTCCCGGGCAGGGTCGAGGCGTACGTCGACGCGACCGTGACCGACCTCAACGAGACCTACGCCGAGCTGGCTCAGCGCGGCGAGAAGCTCGTGACCCGGATCCGCAAGCAGCAGGCCAGCCAGGACCTGACGCAGGCGGCGAGGACCACGACCTCCAAGGCGAAGGCCACCCGGACCACAACCAAGAAGGGCGCCGCGTCGACCAAGACCAGCGCCAAGGCGACCCGGACCAGCGTGCGCAAGGCCGCCGCGTCGACCCGGGCCAGCGCCGAGCAGGCTGCCAAGCCGGCCGCGAGCCGCGCCAAGGCCACCGGCACCACCGCGAAGAAGGCGGCGAAGTCGACCAGGAGCAACGCCAAGGCCACCGTCACCGGCGCGCAGAACACCGCTCAGCAGGCGACCAAGGCCGTTTCCGACGGCGCCTCGAAGGTCGGCGCCTGAGCTACCGACTCTGACAGACCGACGAACCCCCGGGCCGGCGCCCGGGGGTTCGTCGCGTCTCGGTCTCGCTGCTCGACCGGCGGACGCCTAGACTTGCCTCGTGCGCGTCTTCCAGTTCGAGTCCACGCTGATGACCATCGTGACGTTGGTCGTCCTGGTGGCAACCCTGTGGGCCTTCGTCGATGCGTTGACGCGGCGCGCCGACGCCTATCCGGCCGCCGGCAAGCTGACCAAGCCGGCGTGGCTGCTGATCCTCGGGCTGGCCCTGGGCGTCGACCTGATCTTCGGCGGCTTCAGCATCCTGGGATTCGTTGGCATCGTGGCCATGCTCGTCTACCTCCTCGACGTCCGACCTGCTTTGTCCGAGCTCACCAGACGGAGGTGACCCGTCGTGTCCCGGCACGCAGGGGATCTGACCGCCAGTCGATGCGCGTTCATCCCGCCGTACCTCCTCGAGCGGCTACGCAGCAGCGAGGACGACGAGGTCACCCGTTGTGCCGCCGGCACCCTGGAGATCGACGCCGCGTTCCGCGCGGCCCGTACGACGGACCAGACCGCGCGAGCGGCGGTCACCGTGACCGGCGCCTGGGAGATCCACACGACCGGCAACACGACCACGCTGCCCGGCACCCTGGTCCGCTCCGCGGGCCAGCCAGATAGCGGTGATGTCGCCGTCGACGAGGCGGCCACCGGAATCACCGCGACCCTGGCGCTGCTCAAGGACGTCTTCTCGCGCGACTCCTACGACGACAAGGGCGCCGGGGTGCTGGCCACGGTGCACTACGGCACCGACTACGACAACGCCTTCTGGAACGGCACCCAGCTGGTCTTCGGCGACGGTGACAAGACGATCTTCGAGCGGTTCACCAAGCCGATCGACGTGCTGGGCCACGAGCTCACCCACGCCGTCACCGAGAAGACCGCAGGCCTGACCTACCAGGGACAGTCCGGTGCCCTGAACGAGTCGATGTCCGACGTCGTCGGGATCTGCGTCAAGCAGCGGGTGCTCGGCCAGAGCGCCGCCGACGCCGACTGGCTGATCGGCGAGGGCATCTTCCTGCCCGACGTCTTGGGCAAGGCCCTGCGCTCGATGAAGGCTCCCGGCACGGCGTACGACGACCCCAGGCTGGGCAAGGACCCCCAGGTCGGCTCGATGGCCGACTACGTGCAGACCACCGACGACAACGGCGGCGTGCACACCAACTCCGGCATCCCCAACCGGGCTTTCCAGCTCGCGGCCACCGCGATCGGCGGCAGCTCGGCCGAAGGGGCCGGCCGGATCTGGTACGCCGCGCTCACCTCCGGGATCGGCGCGGACACCGACTTCGCAGGCTTCGCCCAGGCCACGATCGCCGCGGCCGGGGGCCACGCCGACGCCGTGACCCAGGCCTGGAAGACGGTCGGGGTC
>JBBSVL010000392.1:0-2575 GCA_038233595.1 Propionibacteriales bacterium
ACGCGCCGCTGTCGCTCGGTGTGCGCGCTGGTCCGACCGAAAATGCCGCCCGGGACACCGAGCGCCGGAGCCGCTCACCGGCTGCGCGTGGCAGCTCAGTGGGGCGAGGCACACCCTGTGGTTGACGGTGCCGAGCCCGCCGGGTGAGGCGAGGCCGACCTGCACGACCAAGGCATGGTCCCGCTGGCCGGCCCCGGTGCCCCACTGGTCGCACAGTTCGCACCGATGGAGCTCTCCGCCGTCCTGGGCATCTCCCACGACACCGTGAAGGCGCTGATCGGGGAAGCCCTCGAGCTCAAGCACCGCCTCCCCCGGCTCTGGGACCTGGTCCACCGGAAATACCCTCATCACCAAACCACCCACCCGAAGACCCCACACGCCGCGATAACCCCGGCCACCAGCACCACCCCGGGGACATCGGCACGCGCGGCCGTCGGGAAGACGCTCAGATCAGTCGTCCCGTTCGGTGCTGGTCAGGCTGGTCAGTACGGTCCGGAACTCGCGGATCGCTCGCTCTGCCCGCTCCCCGTCGGAGCCCTGGATGGCCATCACGGGGATGGTGGTGCCGTCGGAGAGATCCATCTCCGCCCACGGGGCGCCGCGGCGCAGCCGGATGGCGACGATCTGGGCCCACGCGAGGTTGCGTCGACGGAACCCGTTGACCACGGCAACCCCTTCGGCCGAGGCGCCGATCCGGGAGCGGAGCAACGCCAGCCACACCGCGCCCCCCAGCAGACCGACCGCCACGAAGGTGGCCCGCTCGAAGAGGGAGAAGCGCGCGCGGAGGTCCTCGCCCAGCGCGATCCACGCAGCGACGCACAGCGCGACCAGCATCAGCGCAGAGACACCGCCGACCAGCCGTACGCCGAGCGGACGCCACGTGTGAGGAAGCCCGGGCGCGAGCCCGGGCTCAGAGCCGGCAGGCATGGATGTCGGTGAGCAGGATCCCGCGCGCACCCAGGTCGTAGAGGTCGTCCATCAGCTTCTGTGCACCGTCGCGCGGCACCATCGAACGTACGGCGAACCAACCC
This sequence comes from Propionibacteriales bacterium, assembly GCA_038233595.1. Classification (GTDB taxonomy): domain Bacteria; phylum Actinomycetota; class Actinomycetes; order Propionibacteriales; family Nocardioidaceae; genus Marmoricola. The sequence continues at coordinate 1,032 of JBBSVL010000392.1, forward strand.
TCGCGGTGCAACGGGGACACCGTCGGGCTCTCGATGCCCGGGGTCAGCTTCACGGCTCCTTCGACGACGCCGGCCGGAGCGTCGTAGTCCATCATCACGTAGGACCGGGCGACCAGCACCCCGTCGAGCCGACGACGGAAGATCTCGAAGCCTTCGGGTGCACCGGTGCCGGCACGGGTGACCAGCACCGCCTCGGACTCCAGGATCACCTCCCCGAAGATCTCCAGCCCGGCCTGTCGCAGCGTGCTTCCGGTCTGTACGACGTCGGCGATCACGTCGGCGACACCGAGCTGGATCGAGGTCTCCACGGCGCCGTCCAGTCGGGTCACGGTGGCCTCGACCCCGTGCTCCTCGAGGTAGCCCGACACCACGCCGGCGTACGACGTCGCGATCCGCTTGCCCTGAAGGTCCGCAACGGAGGAGGCGGTGCCCGGGCGGGCCGCGAACCGGAACCTGGACCTCCCGAAACCGAGCGGGGTGACCTCGTCGGCCTTGGCGCCGGAGTCGAGCAGCAGGTCACGTCCGGTGACTCCGACGTCGAGGGTGCCCTCGCCGACGTACAGAGCGATGTCGCGCGGGCGAAGGTAGAAGAACTCGACCCCGTTGTCCGGATCGGTGAGCGCCAGCTCCTTGGCGTCGGTTCGCTGCCGGTAGCCGGCCTCGCGGAGCATGTCGCAGGCAGACTGGGACAGTGAGCCCTTGTTGGGCAGCGCTATGCGCAGCGGTCGATCGGCCGGGGTGGTGGTCATGAACAGTCCTCAGAGGTGGGCGTAGACGTCGTCGAGGGAGAGTCCGGCGGCGAGCATCAGCACCTGCGCGTGGTAGAGCAGCTGGCTGATCTCCTCGGCCGCCCGCTCATGCCCCTCGTGCTCGGCGGCCATCCACGCCTCAGACGCCTCCTCGACGAGCTTCTTGCCGATCTGGTGCACACCGGCGTCGAGCTCCACGACAGTGCGGGACCCCTCGGGCCGGGTCTGCGCCTTCTCACTCAGCTCGGCCCAGAGCCCCTCGAACGTCTTCACAGGTCTCAGCCTAGGGCTTGCCGCTACGGATCTTCCGCAAGGTCTGCGCGGTGAGAAGTGCAGCCTGGGCCGCCTCGTAGCCCTTGTCCTCCCGGGAGCCGTCGAGACCGGCCCGGTCCAGCGCGGACTCCTCGTCATCGCAGGTGAGCAGGCCGAAACCGATCGCCACACCCGTGTCGAGTGCGACGCGGCTCAGCCCGTCGGTGGCGGCGGAGCAGACGTACTCGAAGTGCGGGGTGACGCCACGGATCACCACGCCGAGCGCCACGATCGCGTCGTACCCCTGCTGGGCAAGGGCCGCGGCAACCAGGGGCAGCTCGAACGAGCCGGGCACGCGTACGACGACGGGTGCCTCCACCTGGTGTGCCCGAAGAGCGCGGTCGGCGCCCGCCAGCAGCCCGTCCATCACGGTCTCGTGCCAGCTGGAGGCGACCACCGCGACCCGCAGGTCGTGGCAGTCGGTGGGACTGGTCCCGGGTGCTCCCTCGCCGCTCATACGGGGCCCCCGCGTAGGCGCGAGCG
>JBBSVL010000393.1:0-2572 GCA_038233595.1 Propionibacteriales bacterium
AGGGCGAGCACCGCCGTGACAGGGGACGGGAACACTGCGAGCAGCAGCAGGGGCAGCGACCAGCCCAGCACTCCGACCGCCATGTCCAGGCCGAGTCGGCCCTTGGTGATCCGACCGAGCACGACGATGCCGCCCAGCACCGTGCCACCTCCCATGATGGCGTTGAGGTAGCCCACGCCGGCGGCACCGGCGTGCAGCATCGTCACCGACACGATCACCAGGAAGACGTTCAGCGCTCCCCAGATCAGCCCCTGACCGACGGCTAGCATCGCCACCCCGCGCAGGTCGCCGTCACGGGCGAGCACCGAGAACCCGGCGGTGACCTCCTTGACGAACCCCGGCGGCGTCGCCTCCTCCGTGGCGGGTTCGGTCTCCGGCGGGGCTGCGTCGTCCGGCACGCGTACGGCAGCCACGAGCGCGAAGGACCACAAGAACGTGACCACGTTGAACCAGAAGGCCACCTGGACGTCGAACACGCCTACCAGCACCGCGCCTAGTGCCGGCCCGGCGAACACAACGACGTTCTCCAGGTTCGCCGCGACAGCGTTCGAGGCGGTCAGCTCGTCGGGTGCGGAGACCAGCTTCGGGATCAGCCCGGCCTGGGCCGAGCGGAACGGGGCCCCGACCATTCCCGAGACCACTGCCAGCACGTAGACCAGCAGTGCCGGGGCGCCCAGGCCGACCGCCACCGCCGCGACCGCGACCAGCGCCGCCCGGACCAGGTTGGTGGCCATCATGAACGTGCGGCGCGGCACCTTGTCTGCGAGCAGCGCGCCCAGCGGCCCGGCCACCGCCGACGCGAGGAAGCGCACCCCGGCGAACACGCCCACCGCGGCGGCACCGCCCTCGGTGTAGGCCCACACCGTCACCGCGGTGCCATAGGCCCAGTCGCCGAGCAGCGACCCGAAGAACGCCAGCTGGATGCGGCGCAGCCCGGGGTTCGCGAACACCCGGCGCAGCGAGGCGCGAGCGGTCACATCGGAATCCGCCATGGCCCCTCCCGGATGCCTCTCTCGCACGAATCGTAGTCAGGAGCGGCGTCCGAGGTCAGGGAAGGACGACCAGGGGGCTGCGGGTGGCGAAGCCCCCGCCGCGCGACGAAGTCGCGCATGACATGACGAAGCGAGATGGTTCGCAACTCGTGTTGCGAACACACCTCGCCCATCGTTGAGTGGAGCTGGCGGGAATCGAACCCGCGTCCTCGAGCGCCGTACCAGGTCTTCTACGGGTGTAGTCCGTGATGTCGTTTTCTCTGCCCCGGCACTCCCACGAACAGGTCGCCGACAGGCTCAGTCAGGAAAAAGTCCCGATCAACCCTCCTGACAGGGATTGACCAGCAAGCCTTCTAGATGAGGCCAGGATCCGGGACGAAGGCAGATGCCCGGTCTGACCCTTCGGTCACTGCTCAGGCAGCGAGAGCGAAGTCAGTGCGCTTAGAGTTGGCACTTATAGTTTCCAGCGGACGTTTACGAGATGACGCTGGCTTCTCGACCCGCTTCTCCTGGGACCAACGTCCCCAGTCGAAACCAATCAGCCCCTCTTGAGTTGTGTTGCCACTCTACCCGGCGACGCCGGCGGGCTCGCCCACATTTCCCGTCTACCCTTCAACGGTAGACGGGTAGAAGGTGAAGGCATGGGGCTGAACATCAAGAACGAACGAGTGTGTGCGCTGGCCCGAGAGGCGGCTCGTCGCACCGGGCTGAACCAGACCAGCGTCATCGAAGAGGCGCTCAGCCGTCTGCTCAAGGAGCACGACGACCTCGGCGACCGGGAACGCGCGGCCAGGCTGGCGACAATCCAGCGGATCGCCGCGGAGTTCCGGGCTGCCGGCCAGCCTGACGACCCGCCGCTGACCACGGACTGGCTCTACGACGACGAGACCGGTCTCCCCGCGTGATCGTCGATTCCTCCGCAATCATTGCGGTGCGCGACGGCGAAGGTGACGCAGTGCAGTTCGAGACCGCTCTGGCCATGGCCGCGAGCGTCAAGATCTCTGCCGGAACGCTCCTGGAGACCGCGATCGTGGTGGACCGACGCGGACGACCCAAGCAGTCCCGGTTGCTCGACACGCTGATCCGTGAGACTCCGATCGCCGTCGTCTCGGTGGACCATCGCCAGGTCATTGCCGCGAGGCGGGCACACGCTGAGTACGGCAAGGGAAGCGGAAGCCCCGCACGACTGAACTTCGGCGACTGCTTCGCCTACGCGTTGGCCATGGAGACCGGTGAGGCGCTGCTCTACAAGGGAACCGACTTCGTACACACAGACATCAGGTCGGCGACGGTCGACTGACGGGTTGGTCCGTAGCATCCACGACGTGGGACCTCGCGACTTCTCTGCCTTCGACCGGGTGACCAGCAGCACTGACCCGACGGACCGCGGAGCAGCCCGACCTGCATGACCAGTCCGGCCAGGTCTGGATCCGTGAGCACGCCTGGGCCCCGTGGCGGATGGACCTGCTGGCGACCCCCGACCGCGACGGCGATTGGGTGAACAAGCGCGAACCATCCATGGTGCTGCCGCTGGAGGAGGCGACCTGGGTCACCAGCGACGGCATCCGCTACCTGCGTCC
>JBBSVL010000394.1:0-2548 GCA_038233595.1 Propionibacteriales bacterium
AGCAACGCACTCTTACTCACCACTCAGGGGAGCATGCACATGACCGAGCAGGTCGACACCACACAGCAGACCAGCACTGCCGCCATCAATCTCACCGATGGTGCCGCCGTGAAGGTGAAGAGCCTTCTGGAACAGGAAGGTCGCGACGACCTCGCGCTGCGCATCGCCGTGCAGCCCGGTGGTTGCTCGGGTCTGCGCTACCAGCTCTTCTTCGACGAACGCAGCCTCGACGGTGACCTGGTCACCGACTTCGGCGGCGTCTCGGTCGTCTGCGACCGGATGAGCGTGCCCTACCTCAGCGGCGCGAGCATCGACTTCGTCGACACCATCGAGAAGCAGGGCTTCACCATCGACAATCCCAACGCAGGCGGCTCGTGCGCGTGCGGGGACTCGTTCCACTGAGCTGACGCCGTACGTACCGCCCGGTCACCCGCGTGGGTGGTCGGGCGGTTCTGTTTCCCCGTCCAGAACGTCCAGAACGAACTTTCCCGCTCGGACCGACGCAAGAGTGAAGGCCCCGCCGAAACGGGGCCTTCCTCACACCTGCCGGACTACTGGGGCCCCGTGGGGGGTGGGGTTGGCCTCAGCCGTTGGGAGAACGATCAGTCCAGATGCAGATGGAGCGCGGAAGCGAGGCGTACTGCGGCCTCGCCGGCCCGGATGTCGCGCTTGGGTGACTCCCGGGCGTTGTCCTGATACAGGATACTCGGCACTGGTGAGACCGCACGGTCTGCGATCCCGGCGCGGACCGGCACAGTGAGCCCCATCCGGGCGACCACCCGGTCACAGTCGTGCCGCATGTCGACGGCTGGATCTGCCTCGGCGTAGGCGATGCGCTGGTAGCTCACAGGATCAACGCTAATCCTTACCGTCGGGTATCCCACGGGCTACCACTCGGTAGTCTTCCAGAGGCTTACCCACCCCACTCGACGGGACCCGCATGTCACTCCTCATCGCCGGATCCATTGCCACCGACCACCTGATGTCCTTCGGCGGAAAGTTCGCCGACTCGCTGGTCGTCGAGCAACTCGACAAGCTCTCGGTGTCCTTCCTGGTCGACGACCTGGAGATCCGCCGGGGTGGCTGTGCCCCCAACATCTCCTTCGGCCTGACCCGGCTCGGGGTGACCCCGGTGCTCGTGGGTGCTGCCGGCGACGACTTCGCCGACTACCGGTCCTGGCTGGAGCGGCACGGCGTCGACTGCGACTCGGTGCGCATCTCCAAGTCCCAGCACACCGCCCGGTTCGTGTGTACGACGGACAGCACGATGGCCCAGTTCGCGTCGTTCTACCCGGGCGCGATGAGCGAGGCCCGCGAGATCGAGCTGGCCCCGGTCGTGGCTCGTGTCGGTGACCCGTCGTACGTCCTGGTGGGGCCCGACGACCCCGACGGCATGCGGCGCCACACCAACGAGTGCCGCCAGCGCGGCTACGCGTTCATCGCCGACCCGGGGCAGCAGCTGGCCTTCGGGGAGGGCGAGCTGATCCGCGATCTGGTCGACGGCGCGGCGATCCTCTTCAGCAACGAGTACGAGTCCCACCTGATCGAGCAGAAGACCGGCTGGAGCGCGGAGGAGATCCTCGGGCGTGTCGGCACCCAGGTCTCGACCCTCGGCGCCAAGGGGGTGCGGATCATGAGCGCCGGTCAGGAGACCATCGAGGTCGGTGCCTGCCTGGTGACCGCCGTCGAGCCGACCGGTGTCGGCGACGCGTTCCGGGCCGGATATCTGGCTGCGACGGCGTGGGGCTGCGCCGCGGAGCGGGCCGCCCAGGTCGGTTGCACCCTGGCGGCCTACGTCGTGGAGAGCGTCGGCACGCAGGAGTACACCTTCACCCGCGAGCACTTCCTGACCCGGTTCGAGGAGACCTACGGCCCGTCCGCGTCCGCAGAGGTCGCGGAGCACCTCCCGGCCGCTGAGGCCAGCAAGTAGGTTCTGGGCAGTCTCAGGTGACCCGGCGCACCAGGTAGGCCGGTACGCCGTCGGGCGCGGTCGTCTCACCGGCGTACTCCTGGCCGCGCATCCGGCACCAGGCGGGTACGTCGATCCTGGCGGCCACGTCGTCGGCCTCGACCGCGACGACGGCGCCGACCGCGACCTCCGCGATGCGCCGAGCCAGCTCGACGACCGGCATCGGGCATCGCATCCCGCGGCAGTCCAGGGTCAGGTCCGGGGTCGCTCCGGCGGTCTCGCTCACGGGGCGCCGATCTCACGTCGCAGCCGGACGACCACGTCCGGGAGCACCCGGCAGAACGCCTCGACCTGTTCCGCGGTCGTGTCGCGGGTCAGCGAGAGCCTGACGTTGCCGTGGGTGAGCGCGCCCATCGCGGCCAGCACGTGGCTGGGCTCCAGGGTGCTCGCGGTGCACGCCGAACCGCTGGCGAGGCCGAAGCCGAGCCGGTCCAGCTCGGTGACCAGGGCCTCACCGTCGACGTAGAGGCAGGAGAACGTGACCAGGTGCGGCAGCCGGTCGACCGGGTCGCCGACCACCTCGGTGTCCGGGATCGTGGCGGCCACCGCCCGGACCCGGTCGACCAGTGCTCGTTGGCG
>JBBSVL010000395.1:0-2532 GCA_038233595.1 Propionibacteriales bacterium
CCGCGTTCTTCAACCTCGCCGGCGCCGGCAAGCCCGGCCGCCTGGTCGAGATGAACCCGACGAAGAAGATCTTCTCGGTCCCCGACCAGGAGGCCACCGAGGCCTACATCTCTGGCCGCTTCGGGTAGGGCGAGACGGTCGGACCGAGATGGATGGTCTCGGGGCCCACGGGAGGGTCAGAGGTCGTGCGGCGCAGCGTGCTCTCCGGTGGCGAGGAAGAAGACCCGGCGGGCGATCGACACCGAGTGGTCGGCGATCCGCTCGTAGTAGCGGCCGAGCAGGGCGATGTCGACGGCCGGCTCCACGCCGTGCTTCCAGTCCGAGCCGAGCAGCTCGCGGAACGACGTACGACGCAGCCGGTCCATCTCATCGTCGGCCTCCTCGAGCGCGCGGGCACCGGTGACGTCGCGGTCGGCGATGATGTGCTCCACCCGGCCCACCATCACCTCGGCGATGGTCGCCATCCGGGAGATCGTCGGCTCCAGCTCCTCGGGCACTGCGATCTCGGGGACCCGCAGCCGGGCGATCTTCGCCACGTGCACCGACAGGTCGCCCATCCGCTCGAGCTCCGAGACCATCCGTAGTGAGGCGATCAGCATCCGTAGGTCCCCGGCGACCGGGTTCTGCAGCGAGAGCAGCTCGAAGCTCCGTTCCTCGATCTGCTCGCGGGTGCGGTCGATCTCGGCGTCCTCGGAGATCACCTGTTCGGCCAGGACCGCGTCCCCGTTGAGCAGCGCCTCGGTGGCACGGGTCAGGGACGAGCGGACCAACCGGGACATCGCAACCAGGTCGTCACGGATCGAGTCGAGCTGGACGGAGTAGGCATCACGCATGGGGCGAGCGTAGATAGCCCAGATGAAGCGTTGGAGCTGTTGCGTGAACGGTCGGTGAACAGCACCAGAACCTGCCTTCCGCAGGCGGAACCGCAGGTGCGGACGTGCGTACCATCAAGCACGTGGACTCCGCGACGCAGGCACTGCTGTTCGCGCTGCTCGGCGTGGTGCTCGGTGGTGCCGCGGTGCTCGCCTGGCGGATCAGCGAGATCCAGCAGCAGCGGGTCCACGAGGCAGCCGCGCCGGCGCTCCCCGACGGCGTGGCAGCGGTGTTGTCGGTGCTTCGCGGCAGCGCTCTGGTCGTCGACGCCGAGGACCACGTGCTGAAGGCGACCGCACCGGTGTACTCGATGGGCGTGGTCAGTGCCGACCGCCTGGTCGACGACGAGCTCCAGCAGCACGTGAGACAGGTACGCCGCGACGGACAGATCCGCGAGCTGGACCTGATGCACGCGCAGCGCGACGGCGTCCCGGCCCGCCACCTCGCGGCCCGGGTGGCCCCACTGGGTGCCCGACTGGTGCTGGTGCTGCTGGAGGACCGCACCCGGGAGAGCCAGGTCGAGGCGATCCGGCGTGACTTCGTGGCCAACGTGAGCCATGAGCTGAAGACCCCGGTGGGTGCGATCCGGCTGCTCAGCGAGGCGGTCACCGAAGCGGCCGGCGACCCGGAGGCCGTGCAGCGGTTCGCCGGCCGGATGGAGGTCGAGAGCCAGCGGCTCGGCCACCTGGTCCAGCAGATCATCGAACTCTCACGGCTCCAGGGCGACGACCCGCTCGACGAGCTCGGCTCTGTCGACGTCGACAAGATCCTGGAGCGGGTGACCGACGAGAACGCCACGGACGCCGCGGCCAAGGAGATCCAGGTCGTACGCGAGGGCGAGAAGGGCCTGCTGGCACTCGGCAACAAGGAGCAGGTCTCGCTCGCGGTGGGCAACCTGGTCTCCAACGCGGTGGGCTACTCCCCCGGCGGTTCGACCGTGCTGGTCTCCACCCGGTCCGGGTCGACCACGCTGGAGATCGCGGTCACCGACCAGGGGATCGGCATCCCCGCCCCGGAGCTCGGCCGGATCTTCGAGCGCTTCTACCGGGTCGACCCCGCCCGGCACCGCTCCACCGGTGGCACGGGTCTGGGGTTGTCGATCGTCAAGCACATCGCCGCGTCCCACGGTGGCGACGTACGCGTCTGGTCCGTCGAGGGGCAGGGGTCGACGTTCACGCTGACCCTGCCCCGGAAACAGTCTGCGCTCCACAACCATGGGGCAGAGGAGGTACGGCAGTGACCCGGGTGCTCGTGGTCGAGGACGAGGAGAGCTACAGCGACGCGCTCTCCTACATGTTGCGCAAGGAAGGCTTCGAGGTGGCCGTGGCCGCAACGGGCCCCGACGCGCTGACGGAGTTCGCCCGCGGAGGCGCCGACCTGGTGCTGCTCGACCTGATGCTGCCCGGACTGCCCGGCACCGAGGTGTGCAGGCAGATCCGGCAGACCTCCAACGTGCCGGTGATCATGGTCAGCGCCAAGGACGACGAGGTGGACAAGGTCGTCGGCCTCGAGCTCGGTGCCGACGACTACGTCACCAAGCCCTACTCCCCCCGCGAGCTGGTCGCCCGGATCCGGGCGGTGCTGCGTCGGGGCCTGGGCGAGACTGCATCCGAAGCTGACCCGGCCGTGCTGGAGGCCGGGCCGGTGCGGATGGACGTC
>JBBSVL010000396.1:0-2527 GCA_038233595.1 Propionibacteriales bacterium
CAAGCCCTTCCACCAGGACGGCATCGCCCTGGTGCCGGTGACGATCAGCAGCACCGAGTACGAGAGGTTCTACGAGGGCTTCTCCAACGCCACCCTGTGGCCGCTGTACCACGACCTGGTCGCCAAGCCGTCCTTCCGCCGGGAGTGGTGGGACAGCTACGTCACGGTCAACCAGCGCTTCGCCGCGCGGGCAGCCGAGGTGGCCGCGAAGGACGCGACCGTGTGGGTGCAGGACTACCAGCTGCAGCTGGTGCCGCAGATGCTCCGCGACCTGCGCCCCGACCTGCGCATCGGCTTCTACCTGCACATCCCGTTCCCGCCGGCCGAGCTGTTCCAGCAGCTGCCCTGGCGCAGACAGGTCCTCGAGGGCCTGCTCGGTGCCGACCTGATCGGTTTCCAGATGCCCGGGGGGGCTCAGAACTTCGTCCGCCTGGTGCGCAAGCGGGTGGGGCACAAGACCCATCGCGACCGGGTGTTCCTGCCCGACGGCAGAGTGGTCACCGCAAAGGCCTTCCCGATCTCGATCGACACCGAGGCCTTCGAGCAGCTGGCCCGCACCGACCAGGTTCAGCAGCGCGCGTCCGAGATCCGCTCCGAGGTGGGCAACCCGCACCGGATCTTCCTGGGCATCGACCGGCTCGACTACACCAAGGGCATCCACGCCCGGCTCCGCGCCTACTCCGAGCTGATTGCCGAGGGTCACCTCACCGTCGAGGAGGCGGTGTTCATCCAGGTCGCCACACCCTCGCGCGAACGCGTCGACCAGTACCGCATCCTGCGCGACGACATCGACCGTCTGGTCGGCCGGATCAACGGTGACCTCGGCCGGATCGGCAGGCCGGCGATCAGCTACCTGCACTCGTCGTACCCACAGGAGGAGATGGCCGCGCTGTACCGAGCCGCCGACATCATGGTGGTGACCCCGCTGCGCGACGGGATGAACCTGGTCGCCAAGGAGTACGTCGCCTGCCGCTACGACGAAGAAGGCGCGCTGGTGCTCTCGGAGTTCGCCGGAGCCGCGGCGGAGCTGAAGCAGGCCTACCAGGTCAACCCCTACGACATCAACGGCATGAAGGCCACGATGCTCGAGGCCTACCACTCCGACAGCGCCGACCGCGGGCGCCGGATGCGGGCGATGCGCAAGACGGTCTCGGAGCACGACGTGTCCCGGTGGGCCTCGTCGTTCCTCGACGAGCTCGGCGGCGCGGGCACCACGCACAGCAAGCGCACCAGACGCGCTGGGTAACCTTCCACCATGGATCTGATCCCGAAGCCGGAACAGGTCGCCTCCGCAGCCGCCAACCTCGCCCACATGGTGCTGTACGGCGGCCTCGCGGACCTGCGGCCCATGCCCCGCACGCTGATCGACGACGGTCCGCTGCGCGAGGTCTACCACTACCGGCCGCACAAGGCGGTCCGGGCCACCGGTGACCCGATCCTGCTGGTGACGCCGCTCGCCGCTCCCGCCGTCTGCTACGACCTGCGCCGCGGCTGCTCGCTGGTCGAGCACTTCGTCCAAGGCGGCCGCCCCACCTACCTGGTGGAGTACGGCGAGATCAGCTTCAAGGACCGCAACCTCGGGATGGAGCACTGGGTCGAGGAGGTGGTGCCCGAGGCCATCCGGGCCGTCAGTGAACATGCCGGCGGCCGCCCTGTGCACGTCATCGGCTGGAGCCTGGGCGGCATCTTCGCGGTCCTCGCGGCCGCCGACGGGCCGGAGCTGCCGATCGCCTCGCTGACGGTCGTGGGCTCCCCCTTCGACGTCGCCCAGGTGCCACTGATCGCGCCGCTGCGGCCGATCATCGGGCTGACCGACGGCGACATCGTCACCCAGGTCTACCGGATCCTGGGCGGGGCGCCGAAGCCGCTGGTGAGAAGGGCCTTCCAGCTGGCCAGCATCCAGAAGCTGGTCACCAAGCCGTACGTCAAGCTGCGCAACCTCGACAACACCGAGTTCCTCGCCCAGATCGAGGCGGTCGACCGCTTCACCTCGAACATGATCGCCTACCCCGGGCGGACGTTCGGGCAGCTCTACCACCGGATGGTGAAGGGCAACGCGCTCAAGGATGGCGTGATCGACATCGGCGGCCACGACATCCGGGTCGACGCGATCACCGCACCGGTGCTGGTCTTCGCCGGCAACACCGACGGGATCGCTCCGATCAACTCGGTGCGGGCACTGGTCCGGCTGCTGCCGAATGCCGCCGAGGTGCGGTTCGAGATCGTGCCGGGCGGTCACCTCGGGATGCTCACCGGCCGCGGCGCCCGCCGTACGACGTGGCGGGCGATGGACGAGTGGGTTGCGGAGTACTCAACCCCCGAGAAACCGGTCAAACCCGTGAAGTCCGCCAAGTCCGCCAAGCCCGCCAAGCCCGCCAAGGCCACCAAGACCACCAAGACCGCAGCCACCCGGAGACCCGCCGCCCGCAAGGGCGCCAAGAAGGCCGACCCCGGCGCGATCGGCGTCAATCCCACCCGCACCTACGGCTCCGCGGCGTCGCGCGGCCTCGCCAAGTAGTGAGAGCCC
>JBBSVL010000397.1:0-2502 GCA_038233595.1 Propionibacteriales bacterium
CCGCGCGGTCGGGGTCTACCTGCAGTTCCACATCCCGTCGAAGATCCCCGGCGAGCCTTTCGAGCCGGCTCAAAAGCTGACCTACTTCCTGGTCGTCTTCGTCCTGGCACCGTTCCAGATCGTGACCGGCGCTGCGATGTCACCCGCGGTGCTCGCCCGCTTCCCCCGCTTCTCCCGCGTGTTCGGCGGCAAGCAGGGGGCCCGCAGCCTGCACTTCCTCGGACTGGTCGCCTTCGCCGGCTTCGTGCTCGTTCACACGTTCCTGGTCGTCGTTCACGGCCTGCCGAAGGAGCTGGGCCTGATCGTCCTGGGTGGCGAGGACGTGAACCGCCCGCTGGCCGTCGTCATCGCGGCGGTAGCGATGCTGCTGGTGGTGCTGCTCAACGTCGCGCTCACGCGGTTCTCGCTCCGCGACCGACGGCGCACCCAAGTCCTGCTCGGCCATGCGGTCAACCCGATGGAGCGGCTGCTGTCGCGGACCTTCACCTCGCGACAGAGCTACCGAGCTCGAGACATCTCGGCCTACCACCGGGTCAACGGATTCCCGCCGCCTGACGAGGAGTACCTGCGGATGTCCGAAGCGGGCTTCGCGGACTACCGGCTCGACGTCGGCGGGCTGGTGGCGCATCCGGTGTCGTTGTCGCTCCAGGAGCTGCGCGGGCTCGGAGTGCAGTCGCAGACGGTCAAGCACCACTGCATCCAGGGCTGGACCGCGGTCGCACAGTGGTCCGGCGTGCCGCTGGCTGCGCTCGTGGAACGGGTGCGCCCGCTGCCCTCGGCCAAGCATGTGGTCTTCTACGCGATGGACGACAAGGGCGCGACCGAGGGGGAGGGTCGCTACGGCCACTTCTACGGGACCGTCCCCCTCCACCTGGCGACACAGCCCCAGAGCATCCTGGCGCTCGAGATGAACGGCGCTCTGCTGCCGGTGCAGCACGGGGCCCCGGTCCGGCTGCGCCTGGAGACGCAGCTCGGATTCAAGATGGTCAAGTGGATCCGTGCGATCGAGTTCGTCGAGAGCGTGGACGACATCGGCATGGGCCAGGGCGGCTGGCGCGAGGATCAGCAGTTCTACGCCCATGCTGCGGGCATCTGAGATGACGTCGTCGGACCGGGCGGAGCCGCAGGCGTCGGTGCGGGTGGCGCGCGGCCGGTTGCTGCAAGGCCGAGGCAAAGGCGCGTCCGAGGCCGAGATCGACGCACTGACGCGCGAGCGCCCGCGCTACGCCGGAGAGCCGGTCAGCGATCAGCTGGAGGCGCTGCACGAACGGACCGCCGTCGCGCGCGGCGACACCGCAGCCATGCAGCGCGACATCGACCGCACCCGAGACCGGCTCGCCTCCGGTGTCGATGCGGTCGCCGCGCGGGTCGACCCCCGGCGCCACCGGCCACGAGCCGGCCCGGTTGCCGTGGCAGTGGCGCTCGGCTTGCTGGTCGCGCTGCGCTGCCGCCGGCCCGCTAGGAAGCGAGAGACCAGGACCCGCAGCACCGTTCGAGCCAGTTGTCACGCGTCAAGGAGTGAGCATGGAACTACCGGGTTGGGCCACCACGTGGCCGCTGGTGCGTCAGCTTGTCGGCGCGGACAGCTCCGGGCGGGGCGCGGCAGCGCAGTCCCGGCGCTCGTTCGAGCTGACGCCGAGGACGGCCGGCGCCGACAAGGTCGTCAAGAGCATCTGCCCGTACTGCGCCGTGGGCTGCGGTCAGGACGTCTACGTCAAGGACGGCAAGGTCATCCAGATCGAGGGTGACCCGGACAGCCCGGTCTCGCGCGGCCGGCTGTGTCCGAAGGGCTCCGCCAGCAAGCAGCTCGTGACCAGCCCCGGCCGCGTGCAGACGGTGAAGTATCGGCGGCCGCACGGCACCGAGTGGGAGGACCTCCCGCTCGAGACGGCGATGGACATGATCGCCGACCGGGTGATTCAGACACGCAGCGAGAGCTGGCAGTGGGAGCAGGACGGCAAGCGCACCCGGCGCACGATGGGCCTGGCGAGCCTGGGAGGAGCGACCCTCGACAACGAGGAGAACTACCTCATGAAGAAGCTCTACACCGCGATGGGGGCGGTGCAGGTAGAGAACCAGGCCCGCATATGACACAGCTCCACCGTCCCCGGTCTGGGGACCTCGTTCGGTCGCGGCGGCGCCACGACGTTCCAGCAGGATCTGCAGAACTCCGACTGCATCGTCATCCAGGGCTCCAACATGGCCGAGTGCCACCCGGTCGGCTTCCAGTGGGTGATGGAGGCCAAGGCCCGCGGCGCGACGATCATCCACGTCGATCCCCGGTTCACCCGCACCAGCGCCGTGTCGGATTTGCACGTCCCGCTGCGGGTCGGCTCGGACATCGCCTTCCTCGGCGGGCTGATCAACTACGTCCTCAGTGAGGAGAAGGACTTCCGCGAGTACGTCGTGGCCTACACCAACGCCGGCACGATCCTGCGCGAGGACTTCCGCGACACCGAGGATCTGGACGGCCTGTTCTCCGGCTATGACCCGGACAAGCAC
>JBBSVL010000398.1:0-2486 GCA_038233595.1 Propionibacteriales bacterium
CAGGGCCACCGGGGAGCGACCGAAGAGCACGTTGAGCGGCGCCACGAAGATGTGCAGGTGCTTGGAGTGCAGCACGAAGATCAGGAACACCAGCATCACGCCGATGTGCAGCAGCAGACCGATCCCCTCGATCACCTCGAGTGGCGTCTGCGGGATGCCGTCGAGCAGCTTGCCCACGCCGATCGAGACGAAGGCACCGTGCTTGTACGGCAGGTTTCCCAGGCCGGCTGAGGCACCGCGGAACAGGAACATCGTCCAGATGACGTTGAAGATCATGAACAGGGTGATCCAGGCGCCGCTGAGGTGCGAGCCGAAGAACCGGGACCTCCGGCCCAGGTCCTTGGGTGCGTTCTTCATCCGGATCCAGACGAAGGTGACGATGGCGAAGAACGCCATCATCGCGATGAAGTCCTGGGCGAAGCCGAGGACTGCCCAGTGCCCGACGAACGGGATCGCCCAGTCCAGCGGTCCCTTGCCGCCGGTGAAGAGCACCTTCAGCAGCGAGCCGTAGGCCTCGAGGTAGACCGTGGCCAGGATCACGAAGGCCCAGAACACGAAGAAGTGCGCGGCACCGGGGACGGACCACTTCAGCAGCTTCTTCTGGCCGAAGACCTCGACCACCTGCCGCTTGAGCGCCGCGCCCAGACGCGAGGTGACGCCTTCCAGCCGGTCGGGGGCCGGCTGCCCGCTGGAGATCAGGCGGAAGAGGAACAACACGCGTCGACCGGCGAGCGGCAACACGACGGCGTTCATGGCGAGACCCACGATCAGCACTGCCAGCACCAGAGACTCCAAACTTCCGGCCAGCCGCCGGGTCGCATGTCCAATGTTCGGCGCCGATCCTGCGGTGACTCGCCGCGGGTCACTCGATGCCTGGTGCAGGCTACCAAGGCGCCTACCGACGAGTACGGCGCCGGCCCGCGAGGTCGAGAACGACTGAGAACCCGGACAGGGCAATCCGGGTGGCGCTCGGGTCCGAACTCCACACATGCCACCGCGGTGCCGAGCGTCGATAGCGACGTGGCGCCGTAGGTGCGCGCACCGGTCACCCAGGACCGGGCGCACGGCGACTGGTCCTGGGTTTCCACCGGGTGGGGTGGGTCGGTTGCCGTCGGTGGTTCCAACGCCGGCGGCAATCCGGCCCGGTGCGCGATGATCGGTCGATGACCGCGACGTACGTAGCTCTCGGTGACTCCTACGCCGCCGGTGTCGGCGGTGGCTCCGAGGTCGACGCCTGCTGGCGCGCTCACGACGGCTACCCGGTGCAGGTTGCAGCTGCCCTCGGCGTCGCCGTGGCGTACGACGCGTGCCTTGGTGCGACCACCTCGGACGTCGGGACCTGCCAGCTCGACGACCTCGGGCCGGACGCGGCGTACGTGAGCGTGACGATCGGCGGCAACGACATCGAGTTCGTCCCGGTGCTGGTCGCCGCCGACGAGCTCGCCGGGACCATCGGGGCCGCGGCATCACGTGCGGGGCTGGACTTCCTCGACGTGATCGGCGACTTCGCCGGGCACGCGGTGTGCGACGACCGCGAGTGGCTGCACGGTGTCGATTGGCCGATCCAGGGGTCGTTCCACCCCAACCGCGACGGTCATGCGGCGAACGCACGCCTGGTCGCGCACCGGCTCGGCGGCTCCGACGAAGGCGACGGAGCTTCTCCTCCGGCCGAGCCGAGGGTGGTCCGCGGTGCGCCGTCCCGCGGCAGCGCACGGCCCGCCGACGCCTGCACGAGCTCGACGCGCAGGTTGCCCGGCGCCGTTGGCCGCAGTGAACCGACTGTCACCGCTTCGAGCCGGAACGGTGGCCGCCCAGACGCGCACTCAGCCGAGTGGCCGTCTCTTTCGTGGCCCGGACGATGTCGACCAGGTCGGGGAGTGCCTGTGGCTGGTCGCTGGCGTAGGTGACTGCGACGCCCGCCAGCGGAAGGCCGCGGTGGTCGGTCACGACGGCCGCGACCGAGGCGAACCCGGGCGTCACCTCTCCCTCCTCCACGGCGTACCCGCGCAACCGAGTCTCGGTGAGCAGAACCCGCAACCCGCTCAGCGAGGCGGGTCCCTTGTGGTGCCGGTCGACGAATGCGCTCCGGTCAGGAAAAAGGGCCCGGACCTGCGCCGCAGGAAGGGCGGCCAGGATCGCGCGTCCGCTGGCGGTGAGCTGGGCCGGGAGCCGCACGCCGACGTCACTGACCAGCGGGGGCCGGCCGGGGGCCCGCTCCTCCACGACGTAGAGCACGTCACGCCCGTGCAGCACCGCGAGGTGGGCGGACTGCCGGACCCGGTCGGCCAGGATGGCCAGCGGTCGACGGGCGATGCGTTGCAGCGGCTCCTGCCGGGCGTAGCCGCTGCCCACCTCGAACGCCGCGACCCCGAGTCCGTAACGGTGCTCGTCCTCGAGGTGGATCACGAAGCCTTCCTCGATCATCGCGTTGAGCAGGTGGTACGCCGTGCTCCGCGGGAGCGCCACCGCGCGCACGATCCGGTCGA
>JBBSVL010000399.1:0-2479 GCA_038233595.1 Propionibacteriales bacterium
CGACGGACCACCCGCCGGCAACCACCCTGCGTGCGGCCTCACGCGCTGCGACCTCGTTGGCGAAGTACATGTGGTGCAGCCAGCGGAGCCGGGTCTGGCTCTCGCCTCGGTCCGCGATCTGCTGGAGCAGGATCTCGTCCCCCGGGTGGATGCTGTCCTGGGGTTGCGCGGCGCTGCCTGATCATCTTCATCTGAAATCCCCCGTCTCCGAGAAGACCCCCCGCCTTGCTCGGTGTCTAGATTGTGCCGTAATGACAGCCTTGAGCGCGATAGATTTCGCGCCTGGAACCTGAAAAATCTACAAACTTTCAGTGACAAAACGGACACAACGCCCAAATCTCCGGGATCCAGCGCAGGGTCCGACCGGCCGGGCCGGGCCGTTCTGGCTCCCGCAGCCGAAGCTCCGGACCCCGGCGGGGGGTTTCTGGGACACTCGGTGCGTGGACTTTCCCAGCGCCTACGCTCACGGCTTCGCCCGGGTCGCGGCCTGCACGGTGCCGGTCTCGGTCGCCGACCCGGCGGCGAACGCGGCCAGTGTGCTGGCCGCAGCCCGGGCCTGTCATGACGACGCTGTCGCCGTCGCCGTCTTTCCCGAGCTGGGGATCTGCGGCTACGCCATCGACGACCTGCTGCTCCAGGACCCGCTCCTGGAGGCCGCGGACCGAGCACTCGCCGAGGTGGTGAGCGCGTCCGCGGACCTGTTCCCGGTGCTCGTGGTGGGGGCGCCGTTGCGGCACGGCAACCGGCTGGTCAACGCCGCGGTCGTGATCCACCGCGGGCGAGTTCTCGGAGCAGCCCCGAAGTCCTACCTGCCGAACTACCGCGAGTTCTACGAGAGGCGGCACTTCGCACCCGGTGACGACCTCCGAGGCTCCACGGTCACCGTGGCCGGCGCTACGGTGCCGTTCGGCCCGGACCTGCTGTTCCGGGCCTCGGACCTGCCCGGTCTGGTGCTCCACGTCGAGGTGTGCGAGGACATGTGGGTGCCGGTCCCGCCGAGTGCCGAGGCCGCTCTCGCGGGGGCCACTGTGCTGGCCAACCTTTCCGGCAGCCCGATCACGGTGGCCCGCGCGGAGGACCGCCGGTTGCTGGTGCGCTCGGCGAGCACACGCTGCCTCGCGGGGTACGTCTATGCCGCGGCGGGCCCGGGAGAGTCGACGACCGACCTGTCCTGGGACGGCCAGACGATGATCTACGAAGTCGGCGACCTGCTCGCCGAGACCGAGCGTTTCCCGAGGGCCTCGCGCCGGTCGGTGGCCGACGTCGACCTCGACCGGATCCGGCAGGAACGTCTCCGACAGGGCAGCTTCGACGACAACCGGCGCACCCACGCGGCCCGCACCGCAGAGTTCCGCACCGTCGAGTTCGTGCTGGACCCGCCGGTCGGTGACGTCGGCCTTCGCCGCAAGGTGGACCGGTTTCCGTTCGTGCCCGACGACGCGGAGCGGTTGGCCGTCGACTGCTTCGAGGCCTACCACATCCAGGTCTCCGGGCTCGAGCAACGACTCTCCGCGATCGGCCAGCCGAAGATCGTCATCGGGGTGTCCGGTGGGCTCGACTCAACGCACGCACTGATTGTCGCGGCCAGGGCGATGGACCGTCTCGGCCGCCCGCGCAGCGACATCCTTGCGTTCACGATGCCCGGCTTCGCCACGGGTGCAGCCACCAAGGGACTCGCCACCAGGCTGTCCAAGGCCCTCGGGGTGAGCTTTGAGGAGCTCGACATCCGGCCTGCTGCGCGCCAGCTGCTCGGCGACATCGGTCACCCTTTCGCCGACGGGGAGCCGGTCTACGACGTGACGTTCGAGAACGTCCAAGCCGGGCTGCGCACCGACTACCTGTTCCGGATCGCCAACAAGTGCGGTGGGATCGTGCTCGGCACCGGCGACCTGTCCGAGCTCGCGCTGGGCTGGTGCACCTACGGCGTCGGCGACCAGATGTCGCACTACGCGGTGAACTCCGGCGTACCCAAGACCCTGATCCAGCACCTGATCCGCTGGGTGGTCACCAGCGGTCAGCTCGAGGCCGACCCGCTCGGGGGCGTGAACCAGACCCTGCAGGAGGTCCTCGACCAGGAGATCACCCCCGAGCTGATCCCGACCGAGGCAGGCGTGAAGCCGCAGTCGACAGAGGACATGATCGGTCCCTACCCTCTGCAGGACTTCACGCTCTTCCACGTCCTGCGCTACGGAGCCCGGCCGAGCAAGGTGGCGTTCCTGGCGCTGCATGCCTGGTCGGACGCGACGGTGGGGGAGTGGCCCCCGGGCTACCCCGAGGAGCGTCGTGTGGCCTACGACCTGGTGACCATCCGGCACTGGCTGGAGGTCTTCGTCGACCGCTTCTTCGGGTTCAGCCAGTTCAAGCGCTCGGCAGTGCCGAACGGGCCGAAGGTCTCCGCGGGCGGCTCGCTGTCGCCCCGTGGCGACTGGCGCGCGCCCTCCGACGGCAACGCGAAGGCCTGGCGGGCCGAGCTCGACGC
>JBBSVL010000400.1:0-2458 GCA_038233595.1 Propionibacteriales bacterium
AGCGTTCACGCTGCTCGACGGGGCGCAGTCCGCGCCGCACCAGAGCGTCGACGTGACCGCGCTCGGGGTCGACTTCTTCGTGCTGACCGGTCACAAGATGCTCGCCCCGTCCGGCATCGGTGTGCTGTGGGGACGCAAGGAGCTGCTCGACGCGATGCCGCCGTTCATGGGCGGTGGGTCGATGATCGAGGTCGTGCAGATGTCGGGCTCGACCTACGCGCCGGCGCCGGAGCGGTTCGAGGCCGGCACGCCGGTCATCAGTCAGGCGGTCGCGTTGGCGGCGGCCTGCGACTACCTGCGCGAGCTTGGCCTGGACCGGGTCTCCGCTCACGAGCAGGCGCTGACCGCACAACTGCTGGAGGGCATTCGTGGCTTGGACGGGGTTCGGGTGATCGGGCCGGACACCACCGAGATGCGCCGCGCCGCCGTCAGTTTCGCCATCGACGGGGTGCACCCGCACGATGTTGGCCAGTCGCTCGACGAGCTCGGCATCGCGGTCCGGGTCGGCCACCACTGCGCGTTCCCGGTCTGCCGGCGTTACGGCGTCGCCGCGACGACCCGCGCGTCGTCCTACCTCTACAACACCGCGGGAGAGATCGACGCGCTGCTCGTGGGCATCGTCACGGTGCAGAACTTCTGGCGGCGCTGATGTCGACCGCTGCCAACGAGTCGATGTACCAGGAGATCATCCTGGACCACTACCGCAATCCGCACCATGCCGGACTGCGTGATCCGTACGACGTCGAGGTGCACCACGTCAACCCGACCTGCGGCGACGAGGTAACGCTGCGGGTGAAGGTCGCCGACGGGGTCGTCCGCGACGTGTCCTACGACGGCGTGGGCTGCTCGATCAGCCAGGCATCGACGTCGGTCATGGCCGACCTGGTCATCGGCAAGCCGGTGGACGAGGCGCTGAAGACCTCCGAGGCGTTCCTGGTGCTGATGCAGAGCCGCGGGCAGCTCGAACCCGACGAGGACGTGCTCGAGGACGGGATCGCCTTCGCGGGCGTCTCGCGTTACCCGGCGCGCGTCAAGTGCGCGCTGCTGGGCTGGATGGCCTGGAAGGACGCGACCGCACAGGCGGTCGCGGCGAACGCAGGAGGAGCGGCATGACCGAGACGAGCAGCCACACCGAGGTGGAGCCGGCCACCACGACCACCGACATCTCCATCGGGTCCGGTCCCCGTCCCGCGGCGAAGACCCTCGGGACGCCGACGGCGGCGGACTCCTCGCGCCCCCGCCCGACCGAGGACGACATCACCGAGGCGATGAAGGACGTCGTCGACCCCGAACTGGGGATCAACGTCGTGGATCTCGGCCTGCTCTACGGCAACCAGGTGCACGAGGACAACACCGTGACGTTGGACATGACACTGACCTCGGCCGCCTGCCCGCTCACCGACGTGATCGAGGACCAGACCCGCAACGCGCTGGCGCCGCTGGTCGACGACGTGCGGATCAACTGGGTGTGGATGCCGCCGTGGGGACCGGACAAGATCACCGACGACGGTCGCGACCAGTTGCGGGCGCTGGGCTTCAACGTCTGAGGTGATCTGTCGCCACGACCCCCGAGGTGTGGACGAGGCTGGGTCGGTCGGCTCAGCCGAACTCGACGAGCCGCAGGTCGGTGGCCGCAAAGTCCTCGCCCACGCAGAGCAGTGGCTGGTCGCTATGGGAGGCGACCGCGTACGTGAGGCAGTCCCCGAAGTTGAGCGCTGCGCGATGACGCCCCTTGCCGAATCGGCCCCAGGCGCTCAGTGCAACCGGTAGGTGAGCGTGGGTGAAGGGGACGACCTCAGCCCCTACCTCCTCGAGAAGTCGGTGGAACAGCGAACGGCCCTTCGCTCCGAGCCTGGCCGACAAGACGATGCCCGTCTCGACCGCAGTCGGAGCTCCTACACCGACCCTTGGTGCGGCGACCAGCGCCTGCAGGACCGGCTCATGGCCGGGCTCGCCCAGTAGGACGGCGACCCAGGCACTGCTGTCCACGATCACACGCCCTGCGCTCCGTAGCCGAGGACTGCCTCTCGCTCGGACTTGCTCAGCGGTCGCCGTCGTACCTCATCGGGCACCTGCGGCCATGCTTCCTCGTGCAGGAACCGGCGCACTCCCACGGCCCGGTCAGCAGCGGCGGCTTCGCCACGCAGTCGGTCGCGGCGCTCTCGAAGGGCCTCGCGGACGGCGCCTGTCTTCGTCTCGCCGGACAGCGCCGCCACCTCGGCCGCAAGTGCCTGTGTCGCCGCGTCTTTGATGTTGAGTGCCATGTGAGGAAGGGTATCCCCAAGGGACCCTGGGTACCTATGCCGTGCGGATCCGTCCGTTCAGTCCCACAGCACCGGCACGTCGTAGGCCCGGAAGGCCGGGTCGCGGCTGACCAGGGTCAGGCCGTCGGTCTGCGCCTGCGCGATCAACAGCCGGTCGAACGGGTCGTTGTGGTGTCGGGGCAGGTCGGCCACCG
>JBBSVL010000401.1:0-2458 GCA_038233595.1 Propionibacteriales bacterium
CGGCCGCACCCCTACTCTCTGTGTCGTGCGCTTCTACATCCTTGGCTTCCTGTTCTTCCTCGGTCTGGTCACGGTGCTGGCCGGCGTGATCGGCGGCCCCGGCTGGTGGCTCCTGGTTGCCGTCGTGGTCATCCTGCTCGTCGTCGGCGTGTACGACGTTGTGCAGAAGAAGCACTCGATCCTGCGTAACTACCCGGTGCTCGGGCACCTGCGCTTCCTGCTGGAGGGCATCCGCCCGGAGCTGCAGCAGTACTTCATCGAGCGCAACTTCGACGGCAGGCCCTTCGACCGCGACACCCGGTCCGCGATCTACCAGCGGGCCAAGGGGACCAAGGAGGAGCAGCCCTTCGGCACCGAGCGGGACCTCTACGCCGTCGGCTACGAGTACCTCGTGCACTCCACCAGACCTGTCGACCTGATGCCGCACCCGCCGCGGGTGCGGATCGGCGCCGACTGTGCCAAGCCCTATGACATGGCGCTGATGAACGTCTCCGCGATGAGCTTCGGGGCGCTGAGCGCCAACGCGGTCGAGGCGCTCAACAAGGGTGCCGCGATGGGAGGCTTCGCCCACGACACCGGCGAGGGCGGGCTGAGCAAGTACCACCGCAACGGGGGCGACCTGGTCTGGGAGATCGGATCCGGCTACTTCGGCTGCCGCACCGAGCGGGGCGAGTTCGACCCGGACAAGTTCGCCGAGGTCGCCTCCGCGGACCAGGTGCGGATGACCAGCCTGAAGCTCAGCCAGGGCGCCAAGCCCGGCATCGGCGGCGTGCTGCCCGGCGCCAAGGTGACCAAGGAGATTGCAGACGCACGGGGGGTCCCGGTCGGGGAGAAGTGCGTGTCCCCGTCGTACCACAAGGTGTTCTCCACGCCCCGCGAGCTGGTGCACTTCGTGGCCAGGATGCGGGAGCTGTCCGGCGGCAAGCCAGCCGGGTTCAAGCTCTGCCTGGGCTCGCGTGCGGACTTCCTGGCGATCTGCAAGGCGATGGTCGCCGAGGGGATCACGCCGGACTTCATCATCGTCGACGGCGCGGAGGGAGGCACCGGAGCGGCACCCTTGGAGTACGAGGACCATGTCGGGGTGCCGCTCACCGAAGGCCTGATGACTGTGCACAACGCGTTGGTGGGCGCCGGCCTCCGCGACAAGGTCAAGGTCGGTGCCAGTGGCAAGGTCAGCAGCGGCGTCGACATCGTCAAGCGGATCATCCAAGGTGCCGACTACACCAACTCCGCGCGCTCGATGATGATGGCCGTCGGCTGTATCCAGGCCCAGACCTGCCACACCAACACCTGCCCGGTCGGAGTGACCACCCAGGACCCGAGGCGGATGCGCGCCCTCGACGTACCCAGCAAGGCCGAGCGGGTGCGCAGCTACCAGGAGCAGGTCATCGGGCAGGCCATGCAGGTCGTGGCCTCCATGGGCTTGTCCAGCTTCGAGGACCTGACTCCGCACATGCTGCGCCGACGGATCAACCATGGTGACATCGAGAGCTACGCCGACCTGTTCCCGCAGCTGCGGCCCGGCGAGCTGCTCGAGGCAGCACCGAAGGGGTGGGCGCGCGACTGGGAAGAGGCCGATCCCGACCAGTTCAAGCCCTGACGCCGTCTCCACCGAACATCCCGACCCGAAGGAGCCTCCATGCCCACCGTTGCCGGGCTGATCATCGACGCCCTCGCCGACTACGGCGTCACGAGTGTCTGGGGTGTCGTGGGCGATGCCCTGAACCCGGTCACGGACGCGATCCGGCGCGAGGACCGGATCGAGTGGGTCGGCGTACGGCACGAGGAGGTGGGTGCTTTCGCGGCCAGTGCCCAGTCCCAGCTCACCGACCGGCTCGCGGTCTGCATGGGCATCGTCGGACCCGGGGCGATCCACCTGCTCAACGGCCTGTACGACGCGAAGAAGTCGCACACCCCGGTGCTCGCGATCATCGGCCAGGTCCCCCGAGGACATCGGTAGCGACTTCTTCCAGGAGGTCGACAACGATGCGGTGTTCTCCGACGTCGCGGTGTTCTGCCGCACGGTGACCAGTGTCGGGCAGCTTCCGCAGCTGCTCGAGGAGGCGGTGAACACCGCGATCTCCGCACGTGGCGTCGCGGTCCTTTCCCTGCCCGGCGACGTCGGCGGGCTCGACCTGCCACACGGCACCCGGGCGCTGGCGTTCGTGCAGCCCGCACCGGCGGCAGCCAGCGCCGAGTCGGTGCGCACTGCGGCGAGCGTGCTCAACGGTGCCGAGAAGGTGACGTTGCTGGTCGGGATGGGCGCGAGGCACACCCGGGACCGGTGCTGCTCGACGTGGTCACCGACCCGGAGGAGATCGCACTGCCGCCCAAGCCGACCCTGGAGCAGGGGACTGGGGTCTCGCGCTCGCCAAGTCCAAGGAGTTCCTGGTCAGCCCGGAGTGAGTGATTCGTTCCGGGCGGGGCTGCGTGGGAGGATTAGATTTCGCCCCGACGC
>JBBSVL010000402.1:0-2457 GCA_038233595.1 Propionibacteriales bacterium
ACAATGGCCCAATGACCCAGCTCAAGGACCGTCTGCGTGCCGACCTGACCACGTCGATCAAGAGTCGTGACGAGGTGCGTACCTCGACCCTGCGGATGGTGCTCACTGCCGTCACCAACGCGGAGGTCGCAGGCAAGCAGACCCGGGAGCTGAGCGACGACGACGTGCTCGGGGTGCTGACCAGCGAGGCGAAGAAGCGCCGCGAGGCGGCTGAGGCGTTCGACGGCGCCGGTCGCGTCGAGATGGCTGCCAAGGAGCGGGCCGAGGCGGTCGTGATCGCCGACTACCTGCCCGAGCCGCTCTCCGAGGCGGACGTCGTCGCGCTGGTGACCGCCACGATCGCCGAGCTCGGCGTGGGTGATGACGGGATGCGCGCGATGGGGCGCGTGATGGGCGTGGTCACGCCGCAGGTCAAGGGCCGGGCCGACGGTGGCGCCGTGGCTGCGGAGGTACGGCGCCAGCTCGGCTGACCGTCGCTATCTCGCGGGGTGGTGCTTGCCGTGCCTGCCGTGGTTGCGGTGCTTCGGTGGTTGGCCGTTGTCGGGGCCGGCCGAGGCGTTGCCACTGAGAATCGCGGCGGGGGTCGCGGTGGACCTGGGCTGCGACCTGGAGTAGTTCGCCCCGTTGGACGGGAAGAGGGTCACCGTTGACCCGGGGGCAGCGCTCGCGCCATCCGTGGGGCTCTGCCCGGCGACCACGCCCGGCGCCCGCCGCGAGTCGATCGCTGTCCCGACCACGGGCGTGAACCCGGCGGCCTGCAGCGTCGACTGGGCCTGGCCGGTGCTCATCCCGATCGTGTTCGGCACCGAGGTGCTCGAACCGACGCTGGCCGGGTCCTGCCCGGGGGGCGTGAAACCCTTGTCGGGCAGCAGGTCCTGGATGGCCTTCATCGCGTCGCCCCAGATCGGGCCCGCGGTGGTCGACCCGTGGGCCGTCTCCGTGAAGAGGCCGCCGATGCTCTGGTTGTTGAGGGTGACCGGCGTGCCGAACTTGTTGGCGCCGGCCACCATCGACACGGTGGCGAGAGCGGGTGTGTAGCCGTCGAACCAGACCGCCTTGTTGTTGTCGGTGGTGCCGGTCTTGCCGGCCGACTGCTTGTCGATCTGCAGGGCCGAGCCGAAGCCGCCGGGCTTGTCCATCACGCCCTTGAGGATGTCGTTGATGGTGTCGGCGGTGTACTTCGACAGCACCCGGTTGCACTGGTCGTCGTAGGTCTTGAACACCTTGCCGGCGCTGTTCAGGATCTCGGTGACCGGCTTGGCCTGGCAGTGCTCGCCGCGCGCGGCGACCGTGGCATAGGCCTCTGCCATCTCCAGGGGGCTGACCGAATCGACGCCGAGCGTGAAGGTGGGGGTCCGCTCGGTGGGGGGATTGGTGAGCTGGACGCCCATCTTCGTGGCCAGGGTGTAGGGGTCACAGAGCCCGGTCTGCTGCTCGAGCTGGATGAAGAAGGTGTTCACCGACAGCTGCGCGCCTTCGTACATGTCGGGCGAGTAGGACGCATTCGTGGAGTTGTTCACCTCGAAGTCCTTGGTGGAGCTGTACATCCCGTCGCAGTCCGGGAAGGAGCCCTGGTTGAGGTGGATCGTCTGGGGCGAGGGGATCGTGGTGCGAGGCGAGATGCCCTGCTCGAGGGCTGCGGCCATGACGAAGATCTTGAACGTCGAGCCGGCCTGGAACCCGCCGCTGTCACCCAGGTTGCTGGGGACCACGTAGTTCAGGAAGGTCTGGCCCAGCTTGCCGTTGCGGCCCATCGGTCGAGACTGCGCGATCGCCCGCACGTCCCCGCTGCCTGGCTCGACCATCGCCAGGGCGCCGATGGCCCGGTCGGTCGGCCGCACGTGCGCGCTGACTGCTTTGCTTGCAGCCTGCTGGAACCTGAGGTCGATGGTGCTCTTGATGCTCAGCCCGCCGGTGTCGATCAGCTGGCGGCGGTCGTCGACTGTCTTGCCGAGCGAAGGGTCGGCCAGCAGGTAGCGCAGCGCGTAGTCGCAGAAGAAGGGCGCGACCGACGAGACGCAGCCGTTGCGGCTGGAGGTGATCTTGAGCCCGAGACCACGGGCGCCGAGCTTCTTGGCCTTCTGGTCGGTGATGATCTTCAGCTGCGCCATCCGGTTGAGTACGACGTTGCGCCGGGACTTGGCCGCAGCCGGGTTGTTCGTGGGGTTGAACCCGACGGGGTTCTTCACCAGCCCGGCGAGCGTCGCGGACTCGCGCAGGTTGAGGTCCTTGGCGTCCTTGCTGAAGTAGTGCCGGGCCGCCGACTGGATGCCGTAGGCGCCATCCCCGAAGTAGGCGAGGTTCAGGTAGCGGTTGAGGATCCAGTCCTTGGAGTAGCTCTTCTCGAACGCGATCGCGTGCCTGAGCTCCAGGATCTTGCGCTGGTAGGTGTCGGCCGTGGCGGCCCTGCGCTCCGCACTGGTCTTGGCCTGCGCCAGCTCGGTCAGCTTCGCCATC
>JBBSVL010000403.1:0-2440 GCA_038233595.1 Propionibacteriales bacterium
CATCGTGATGGTCACCCACGACCTCGACGAGGCGGCTCTCGCCGACCGCGTCGCTGTGCTGGCCGACGGGCGGGTGCAGCAGGTGGGAACGGTGACCTCCCTCTACCAGCGTCCTGCCTCGGTCGTGGTGGCGCGGCTCCTTGGCGGCTTCAACGAGATACCCGGTCACAGCGACGGCACCCGTCACGAGTCGACATGGGGGCGGGCCGACCTTCCCGAGCAGTGCGCTGTCCGTGGTCCCGCGACCCTGCTGGCACGCCGCGAGCAGTTCCTGCTCACGGCCGCCCAGATCGGTGACGGCGGCCGTGAGGGACTGTCGGGCGACGGAGTGAAGGTGCGGGTGATGGCCGTGTCGCGTGCCGGCCCGCGCCAGGTCGCGGTGGTGGAGCATGCCGATCGTGGGCCCGCCGACCTGACCACGGCGGCAACAACCCGACTAGAGGTCGAGCTGCCGCTCGGCGTGAACGTCGGGCCGGGTCACGTCCTGAACCTGCGACTCGACCCGGGACACCCCGTGTGGGCGGTACCAGTCACGGGCGACACTCATGACGTCCGATCCCCTGCACGCGCGTGACCCTTCTGGGTGGTGGTGTGTCAGGGAGGGATGTGACATGGCGTCAGCCGGTCGTACGTCGTCCGACGGTGAGGTAGGCCAGCGGGCCGACAGGATCGCCTTCCGCTGGGTCGCGCTGAGGTCACTCCACTTCTTCTTCTGGCCCATGCCAAGAATCCACTCTCCCCTCGGCTTCACTCGGGCTCGATCAGCTGCAGCTTGCTCGCCGAGCCGCTCAGGGCGGGGTCGTCGGCGCCCCACGGGACATCAGCGTGAAGCTGGGCATCGAGCCGGGTGATCTGGATCCGCCAGACCTTCGGCCCCCGGTCGAGGTACTCCCACCCGTAGCTGCCCGGGAGCCCGGACTCGAACTCGTCGTGCAGATGTTTGGGATCGTGGTTGTTCACCAGGACGAAGCCCGTGCCAACCTCGAGCGCGTTGTAGGTGGCGAAGATCGTCGGGTGCTTGTCCGGCTTGCGCAGGGTCCGTACGTCGAGCTCCTGGGACATCGATGGCTCCTCCAAGTAGTTCGTGCCGAATAGTTCGTACAAGTTATGCTTGTGTAAACTTTAGGGCATGGTAGCCACGCGTGGACACGGGACCAGCCGGAACAACGTGCTGGCCGAGCTTCGGGCGGCCGAGACCGCGCTGAGCATCGCGGATCTGGCTCGGCGCCTCGACATACACCCGAACACGGTGCGGTTCCATCTCGATGTGCTGGTCGAGAACCAGCAGGTGGAACGGGTACCGGCCACCAGTTCCGGGCCGGGGCGGCCGGCCCTGATGTTCAGCGCTCGGCGCGGCATGGACCCGACGGGCCCGCGGAACTACCAGCTGCTCGCCGCGGCCCTGGTGGAGAGCCTGGCCGCGGGTCCCGATCCGAGTCTCAAGGCGCTCGAGGCGGGACGCGCGTGGGGAGGACAGCTGGTCGCGAGGTCCCCTTGGCCGGCGGAGCCGACGAGAGGTCGTTCCATCACAGACCTGGTGAGCCTGCTCGACGACCTCGGCTTCGACCCCGATCCCGTCCCGGACACCACCGCCGGGCACGTGGGGCTTCGGCACTGCCCGTTCCTGGAGCTGGTCGGCGCCCGAGCCGAGGTGATCTGCCCGATCCACCTCGGCCTGATGCAGGGCGCGATGTCGGCGATCGGCGCACCGGTCACAGTGGGGCGGCTCGACGCCTTCGTGGAACCCGATCTGTGCCTGGCCACCCTCGCTGACGCCCCGACACAGGGAACGCTTCCTGAAGCAGATCCCGACCTCAGCCGGCAGCGGTCGGGCGCCTGAGCTTCGTCATGGCCGTGAACCTAGAGTGAGCAGGTGGTGCGCCTCTTCTCTCCCCGCTTCTGGGGCGGGCACCTGCTGATGGTGTTCTGCGTGGCGATCGCCCTCGGGCTGGGCCTCTGGCAGCTGCACGCCTGGCAGGCTCGACGCGAAGCGGCGAAGGTCGATCTCACCAACGCCAGACCCGTCGCGTTGAGCAGCCTGATGGGCGGAGACGACCCGTTCCCCGCCAAGGCGCTCGGCCAGCCGGTGGAGTTCTCGGGCCACTGGCTGGCCAAGGGGACCGTCTACATCTCCGGTCGGGTCCGCGAGGGCCGCGACGGCTACTGGGTGGTGTCCCCGCTGCTCGTCGACGGCACCAGGTCCGCGATGCCCGTGGTGCGTGGCTGGAGCCCGAAGCCGACTGCAGCCGCCGCGACCGGTGCGGCCGACGTCACGGGCTGGCTCCAGGTCGGAGAGGGTCAGGGTCTGGTCGACCCGGACCCGAACGACGACGTGCTCCCCGAGATGAGGATCGCCTCGCTGGTCCAGCACGTCGACGCCGACCTCTACAGCGGCTACGTCATCGGCCGGTCGTTCAAGGCCGGCGGCGCTCCACCGGGC
>JBBSVL010000404.1:0-2423 GCA_038233595.1 Propionibacteriales bacterium
CCCGGCCGAGCTGCTGTCGCGCCCGATCGACGCCTTCGTCGCCGGGTTCGTGGGCCGCGACCGCGGCTACCGCGCCCTCGGGTTCACCAGCGCCGGCACGATCTCCACCCGCGAGGAGCCCACGGTCACGATGGGTGAGCCACTGCCGACGGGCAGTGACCACGACTGGCTGCTCGCCGTCGACGACTCCGGGGCGCCGCAGGGCTGGCTCTTCCTCGGCGACGAGCCGCACGGCGCGGTCGTGGCGGACCCGATGCTCTACCGCGGCGGGACGCTGGCCACCCAGGGCGGCACCCTGCGCAGCGCGCTCGACGCCTGCCTCTCCTCGCCCTCCGGCCGGGGCATCGTCATCGACGGGTCCGGGCGGCTGCTGGGCTCGACGACCGCTCGCGAGGTGCTGGCGCTCATCGAGGCGCTCCCCTCGGCCCGGGAGGTGCCGACGTGATCGCACTGGACTCCGCGAGCTCCTCCCCCTGGCACTTCTGGGGCTACTTCCTCGACCACCGCTCGGAGGACCTCGGCTACCTGTGGGACCACACCTGGCTCTCGGTGGTGCCGGTGGTCGTGGGGTTGCTGCTCGCCCTGCCGCTCGGGTGGCTCTCGCGTCGCTACGGCTGGATCTACCCGCCGATGATGTCGATCACGGGGCTGCTCTACACCGTCCCCTCGATCGCCCTCTTCGTGCTGATCCCGCCCCTTCTCGGTCTGGACCCGCTGAGCCCCCTGCAGGTGCCGATCGCGCTCAGCGTCTACTCGGTCGCCCTGCTGGTGCGGGTGGTGGCCGACGGCCTCGGGGCGGTGTCGGAGGAGACGCTCCAGGCCGCCACCGCGCTCGGCTACCGGCCCCTGGGTCGGTTCTTCCGGGTCGAGCTGCCCATTGCCGTGCCCGTGATCACGGCCGGCCTGCGCGTCGCGATCGTGGCCAACGTCAGCATCGTCACCGTCGCCGGCACCATCGGCTTCGACAACCTCGGCCGCCTCTTCGACACCGGGTTCAAGCTGTCCACGGACACGCCGTACTACCCGCCGATCGTGCTGGGCATCGTCTTGTGCGTCCTGCTCGCGCTCGTCCTCGACGCTCTGGTGCTGCTCGTCAACCGGCTGCTCACCCCCTGGCGACGGGCGGTCCGCCCATGATCGGCGACGTCTTCTCGTGGTTGACCGACCCTGCTCACTGGCAGAGCACGAACTTCGACATCGGCATCCTCACGCAGCTGGTGACGCACCTCCGCTACTCCGCGATCGCGCTGGCCATCGCGCTGCTGCTCTCGCTGCCGGCCGGCCTGTGGATCGGGCACGCCAACCGGGCGACGTGGGTGGTCAGCGCCGCCAACGCGGTCCGGGCCCTGCCCAGCGTCGGCCTGCTGGTGCTGCTGGTGGTGATCATCGCGCCGCACTTCTACGGCCGCACCGACACCGGCTACGTGATCCCGACGCTGATCGTGCTCGTGCTCTTGGCCGTCCCGTCGGTCCTGTCCAACACCGTCGCCGGGGTGCAGAACGTCGACCCCGACGTCCGCGACGCGGCGTACGGCATGGGCATGACCGGGCCGCAGGTGCTCTTCCGGGTGGAGCTGCCCAACGCGCTGCCGTTGATCTTCTCCGGCTTCCGCTCCGCGACGCTGCAGGTGATCGCGACCGCCACCATCGCCTCCTACGTGACCCTCGGCGGGCTCGGACGGTTCATCTACGACGGCCTGGCCCAGCAGGACTACCCGCAGATGATCAGCGGTGGACTGCTCGTGGCCGCGCTCGCGCTGTCCGCCGACCTGCTGCTGGCGCTGCTGCAGCGCTACTCCGTCTCGCGCGGGATCACCGGCCGGACCGGCCGATCCGACCGCCAGTCCGACGGCCAGTCCGACCGGCACACCGACCGGCACACCGACCGGCAACCCGGCTCGCGGGTCGCGGCCCTGAACGAGGAGATCCCGTCCGAGGCGACCTGAACCGCAACTACCCCACGCGTGACCCACGCGCTCGACCCACCCGCTCGACCAACCAGCCCGACCAACCCCACCACCCAGGGAAACCAGGAGAAACCATGAAGACCAAGCTCATCGCCGTGGCGGCGATCGCCACGACCCTCACGATGGGGCTCAGCGCCTGTGGCTCCAGCGACTCGTCGTCGGACGCCTCGACCAAGGAGGGCGGGACCATCGCCTCGCAGATGATCTTCGGCGGTCCGCCGGAGTTCAAGACCCGCGTGGACGGCATCCCCGGCCTGGAGAAGGCCTACGGCGTCACCTTCGGCAAGTACACCGTCACCGACGTCGGCGGCCCCGTCACGGTCAACGCGCTCAAGCGCGGCCAGGTCGACGCCGTCGACCTGTTCACGACCGACCCGGCCATCGAGGCCAACAACTTCGTCATCCTGGAGGACCCCAAGTCCAACTTCGCGGCGCAGAACATCGTGCCGATCATGA
>JBBSVL010000405.1:0-2418 GCA_038233595.1 Propionibacteriales bacterium
CGGGTAGCCCCAGAGCAGGCCGAGTGTGGTCGCGCTGAACTGGGTGGAGAAGTGCATCCAGAACCCGAGCCGGGTGCCGGGGTGCAGCCACGAGGCACGCAGGCTGGTCCGGATCAGCCGAAGCGACATCGCCGGGCCACGTAGAGACCGGCTGCCCGGCGCGTCGTGGACCACGATCACCAGGGCCACGGACAAGAACACCCCGAACGAGGCGGCAAGCAGGTAGGAGCGGGTCCAGCCGAGATGTGCCAGCGCCAGAGTCATCGGGATGGCGGCCAGGATCGCGCCGGACTGGCCGATCACGCCGGTGAGCTGGGTGATGACCGGGATCCGGCGCGGGGCGAACCAGGTGTTGACCAGACGAAGAACACACACGAACGTCATCGCGTCGCCCACACCGACGAACACCCGCGCCAGCAGGGCCCACCCGTAGCTGTGCGCGAACGCGAACCCGGTCTGGGCAGCGGTCAGGGTCAGGGCACCGGTGAGCAGCACCGTGCGCGGGCCGAAACGGTCCACGAGGAGCCCGACCGGGATCTGCATCGCTGCATAGACGAGCAGCTGGAGCATCGTGAAGGTCGCCAGCTGGGATGCGCCGATGTGGAAGCGTTCGGCCGCGGCAAGACCGGCGACCGCCAGCGACGAGCGGTGGAACACCGCGAGCAGGTAGACCGCCAGCCCGACCACCCAGATCCTGACGGCCTGCCGGCTGAGTCTGTCCGGCGAGGTCACCCAGGCAGTCTAGGAAGGTCAGGGAACGACCAGGATCCGACCGGGTGGAGCATCCGGGTCGGGGTGCTCCCTGCAGCCGATGGGCGCGGGCTGCTTCGCGAAGTGGCACCGGTTGCACCACAACGCGTCCCGACCACGAACGGGAAAGGGGTCGCGGTCGGGTAGGCCCCGGAGCGGACGAGAACGTCGACGGCGTTGACGCCCAGCGCCTCGGTCCGCACCAAGATGTCCGTCGCAGCCCCGGTTCCGGTGAGGTAGGCGGCGATCATGGTCTGGACGTCGCGGTGCGCAGCACACCCGAAGTCTGGCACTCGCACACAGTGTCGCCCGAGCCGGCGTGTGAAGATTGGGCCATGACCACCGTCGAGCTTCCTCTGCTGCCCCTGGGGCGCGGCCAGGACCTGTCCTCCGAGCGTGGCGTGGAGTGCCCCGGCGACCTGCCGCCGGCGTCCGACCCGAGCCTGGTCGTCCGGGCGAAAGCGGCCAAGGAGCGGCTCGGGGACCGGGTGTTCGTGCTCGGGCACCACTACCAGCGCGATGAGGTGATCGCGTTCGCCGACGTCACCGGCGACTCGTTCAAGCTGGCCCGGGACGCGGCCGGCAGACCGGACGCCGAGTTCATCGTCTTCTGCGGCGTGCACTTCATGGCCGAGTCGGCCGACATTCTCACCTCGACCAGCCAGAAGGTGGTCCTGCCCGACCTCGCCGCCGGCTGCTCGATGGCCGACATGGCCCGCATCGCGCAGGTCGAGGACGCCTGGGACGCGTTGACCGACGCGGGCGTCGCCGAGGCCGTCGTACCGGTCACCTACATGAACTCGGCAGCCGACATCAAGGCATTCTGCGGCAAGCACGACGGTGCCGTCTGCACCTCGTCGAACGCCCAGACGGCGCTGGAGTGGGCCTACGCGCAGAAGGGGCCGGACACCAAGGTGCTGTTCCTGCCCGACCAGCATCTCGGCCGCAACACCGCGGTGCTGGAGCTGGGCCTGAGCCTGGACGACTGCGTGGTCTGGAACCCGTTCCTGCCCAGTGGCGGACTGACGACGGAGCAGATCCGGGCCGCGAAGATGATCCTGTGGAAGGGGCACTGCTCGGTGCACGGCCGCTTCTCCCCTGACGTGGTCGACGCGCTGCGCGCCACGGTCCCCGACGTGAAGATCCTGGTGCACCCCGAGTGCCGCCACGAGGTGGTGCTCAAGGCCGACCTGGTCGGCTCGACCGAGTTCATCATCAACACGATCGAGGCCGCGCCGGCGGGTACGGCGTGGGCGATCGGCACCGAGCTGAACCTGGTCAAGCGGCTCGCCGCCCGGCACCCGGACAAGCGGATCATGTTCTTGGACAAGACCGTCTGCTACTGCTCGACGATGAACCGGATCGACCTGCCGCACTTCGTCTGGGCGATGGAGAGCCTCGCCGAGGGCAACCTGGTCAACGTGATCGAGGTCGACCCCGACACCAAGCGCTGGGCACAGGTCGCCCTGCAACGGATGCTCGACCTGCCCGGCAAGAGCACCCCTGACTGACTCCTGCTGATCGACCTCAGAGCGCGGGACAGCCCCAGAGCGGCATCCACTTCGACAGGTCGGACTCGATCGGCAGCTCGGGCCCGAGCAGGGTGCGCACCTGCATCTCCACCAGGGAGTCACGCTGCTTGTCACCTGAGGGCACGAACGGGTAGAA
>JBBSVL010000406.1:0-2412 GCA_038233595.1 Propionibacteriales bacterium
CCCGACGCATGGACCTTCATGAACACCGAGCTGACGGTGCACGTGCTCCGGCCACCTGTGGGCGAGTGGGTCTGCCTCGATGCCCGGACGACGCTCGGCTCCGGGTCGGTGGGTGTCGCGGTCTCCGAGGCCCACGACGAGCAAGGCCCGGTCGGCAGGTCGGCGCAGACCCTGCTCGTCGTACGCAACCGAGACTGAGGTGCACGAGCTCGACGGGATCGCCTACGCGACGCCGGTGCCGGCCCCGCGCTGGTCGTCCCGCAGTGCAACATCGACTGGTCCACGATCGACCTCACCCTGCTGGAACGTCGCTGCACCGTGGTGACCATCAGCCCTCGAGGGTTCATGTCGAGCAGCCGGCCGGGCGGCTACTCGGCCGCCGGCATGGTCGCCGACGTCGAGCGGGTGCTCGACGGGCTGGAGACACACTGGCTCCCATCCGGATAGTCCGGTTCGGAAAGCATCCGACGCGCCGGCCCGGGCATGCCGTTTGAACCGGACTATCCGCTCAGTCCTGGATCCGGGCGAAGGGGCGGGCGGCCTCGACCTCGTAGGCCAGCTCGAGCAGGGTCGCCTCGCCACCTTGCGGGGTGGTGGCCATCACGCCGAGCGGGGTGCCGGCCGACGACATCGCCGTCGGCAGCGAGATGGCAGGGTCTCCGGTGGCGTTCTGCCACGGGGTGAAGGTGACCCACTCGAGGAGCCGCTCGAAGTGCTCCTCGAACGAACGATCGGGTTTCAGGTGCCCCAGCGGCGGGGTCGGGTGCCCCAGCGTCGGGCTCAGCAGCACGTCGCACCCCGAGGCGTCGAAGAACTGGCGCGAGGTCCGCTGGGTGCCGCGGAGCCGGCCGATGGCTCCTGGCAGCCGGTGGGCACGGCGGTGCGCCATCCGAGCAAGTCCCCGGGTGAGGTCGTCGGTCCTGGACTTGTCGAAGCCGCGGTCGATCGTGAGCCGGCCCGTGTCGTAGATGAACGCCGCGAGCAGACCCCAGTAGAGGCTGAAGTCCTCAACGAACCGCTCGGGCATCGGAGACTCAACCAGCTCGACCCGGTGCCCCTCCCCCTCGAGCAGCTTCGCAACGTCGAGCACCGCGTCCGCACACTCCGGGTCGGTCCTGCGGCCGCCGACCGACTCGGTGACCACACCGATCCGTAGCCGTTTGGGCCCCGGCCCGCGGATGTCGCCGATCGGCGGCAGCTTCAGGTCGCGGTAGATCTTCTCCGCCTCGCGGTAGAACACCGCGGTGTCCCGCACCGACCTGGTGAGTACGCCGTCCGCGACGATCCGCACCGGCATCTCGCGGGTCATCCTGTCGCTGGGCGTACGGCCCCGGGTGGGCTTGAGGCCGACCAGGCCGCAGCAGGCCGCCGGAATCCGGATCGAACCGCCGCCGTCGTTCGCGTGGGCCAGAGGTACGGCGCCCGCCGAGACCAGGGCCGCCGATCCCGCGGACGAGGCACCCGAGGTGTGACTGGTGTGCCACGGGTTGCACACCGGGTCGTCCTCGGGGAACTCGGCGCTGGCGTTGAAGCCGAACTCGGAGAGCTGGGTCTTGCCGAGCGCCACCAATCCGGTGCCCAGGAACATCCGCGCCCAGTCGCCGTCCTCTCGTGCCGGGCGCGCCACCCAGGCCCGGGAGCCCTGCTGCGTGGGCATCCCCGCCACGTCGGAGTTGTCCTTGACGAAGGTCGGGACTCCCGACAACCAGCCGGGTCGCGGACTGGTCGACTCGAACCGCGCCCGGTCGTAGGCCTGGTAGGCAACCGCGTTGAGCTCGGGTTGCAGCGCCTGGGAGCGGGCCACCGCAGCGTCGACGAGCTCGCCCGCGGAGACCTCGCCCGACTTCAGCGCGGCGACCAGTGCGACGGTGTCGTGGTCGGCGAGCGCGTCGTCCCCGAAGGCGTGGACCCTGGTCCGGCCGGGGACCGTGGTTGACGTCATGACGCAGAACCTACGCGGGCACAGGGGGCGCCCCGGGGCGGAGCCCCGGCACTCCAGGAACGAGGTGACTGTGCGTGGACAGAAACCGTTCCTGGTGCGGTTGTGAGAGACCACCGGAGTCGAGCCAGTCACCCGCTGCCGACCGAGCCCGCCGCATCAGCTCACCGGCGTGGGCGAAGTCGAAGGCCGAGATCCGCAGCGGGCACAGCGGCGGGATCACGTTCAGCTCGACCCGGCCGCTGTACTGCGCGACCTCGCTGATCAGACGCTGTTCGATGAGCACACCGAGTGCTTGCAGCGCCACCGCTATGGCCGTTCCCCGCGCTCGGCGAGGGCTTGCAGCATGCCGACCTGGACTGCGCCGAGACTGCCGCCCCCCGAGAGGACGAAAGCGGTGGTCATCTGACTGCTCAGCGACGGACGAGGGCGAGGAGTCGATCCGACACGGCTCCCGCCGGGTAGGCCATCGA
>JBBSVL010000407.1:0-2396 GCA_038233595.1 Propionibacteriales bacterium
GCCGCTGTGTCGACGGCACCACAGGTTGAAGACACATTCGGCGTGGAGGTACACCGTGGTCGAACGCGGGACCTACCTATGGACCAGCCCACACGGCTACCAGTTCCTCCGCGACCACCACGGCACCCTCGACGTCTCCCGCGACCGACGGCCACCACCAGAACCGCAGCCACCGGACGGTTAACGGCCTCGACGCTGGTCGGGGTGCTCGTCCTTCGACGCAGGCGGGGTGTCGACGTCGGCTCCGGTGGCCAGGTCGCCGCACTCGACCTCCTCGGGCGGGTGCAGTTTCAGGTAGTCGCGCGCACCCTTGTCGCCGTGGGTTGTGGCGAGGACACCCGCCCAGTGGTCACGGCCGAGGAGGACGGGGTGCCCGGGGCGGCCGTCGTACGTCGCCCGCGCCAGTGCGTCGTCCTCGTCGCGGTGGTCCAGCAGCCGGCGTACGACGTCGGGGCCGACGTCCGGCAGGTCGACCAGCGTGACCAGACAGCGACTCGCCGCACCGTGCAGGACCTGGCCCAGCCCGGCGGCGAGCGAGACACCCATCCCCTCGTCCCAGTCGGGGGCGACCACGATCGTGACGTCGTAGGCGTCCAGCAGCGGGCGAGCCTCGTCCGCCGACGCCCCGAGCACCACCACGACCCGGTCGCATCCGCCGTGCCGCAGGGTCTCCACGGCGCGGGTCAGCCACGGCCCGGACAGGTCGGACACCAGCGCCTTCGGCCGCCCCATCCGGCGTCCTCCGCCCGCCGCCAACAGCAGACCGACAGTCGTCACGTCGCATCCCCCAGCACCGAGCAGTAGCCGGCGACAAGCGCGTCCGCGACCAGTGCGACGTACGAGTCGTCGGGAAGGTACGCCGCGTCGTGCAGGCCGCCACCGTCGGCACCCGTGCCGACGAAGAGCATCAGCCCACGTGTCGCCTCGCAGTAGTAGGAGAAGTCGTCGGACCCGAAGGACCGGAAGGCCGGGTCGACCGGGTGGCCCATGGACGTGAGCAGCCCACCCGCGCGCACCGCCAGGTCGACATCGTTGACCAGCACCGGGTCCGAGACCTCGAGCACCACGTCGGCGACGCAGCCGTGAGCGGCGGCCACCCCGGCCGCGATGTCGACGATCGCTCGATGGGCGGTGTCCCGGTCCTCGAGCCGCATGGTCCGGACCGTCCCGGAGCCGACGGCACTACCGGGCACCACGTTGTTCGCCGAGCCGGCGCGAAGCTGGTTGACCATGCAGGCCACCCCGATGGTCGGGTCGATCCGTCGGGCACCCACCTGTTGCAGAGCGACCACGATCGCCGAGAGGGCCAGGACCGAGTCGTCGACGGTGTGCGGGTAGCCCGAGTGCCCGCCTCGACCGGTGACGGTAACCGTGAACTCGTCGGTCGCGGCGTTCACCGGACCCGGCGTAGCCCCGACCACGCCTGCGGCCAACCGGGGCTGCAGATGGGCGGCGACAACCGCGGAGACACCCGCCAGCCCGCCCTCGGCGACCACGTCCCGGGCACCCGAGTCGGCGCCCTCCTCGCGCGGTTGCAGCAGCGTGACCAAACGCTGCGGCAGGTCCAGCCGGGTCGCCGCGCGTGTCACGCAGGCCAGAGCGGCCAGATGTACGTCGTGGCCACAGGCATGCATCGACCCGTTGTCCGATGCCCACGGGGCCCCGGTCCGCTCCTGGATCGGGAGGGCGTCCAGCTCGGCGCGTAGCACGACCGCGGGCCCCTCCACGGACGTCACCTGCAGCAGCCGTCCGGTGCGGGCCACCACCTCACCCTCACCCAGGTGCAGCCAGTCGACGACCGCCTGTGTTGTGGGCCCCTCGTCACCACCGACGTACGGGGCCGCGTGCAGGGCGTGCCGCAGCGCCACCGCATCGGCCAGGTCGCGGCGCACCTCGTGCTGCCAGAGCGCGGCGAGCTCCTGGGGGGACGGCATCAGAGCCGGTACACCCGACGCGCGTTGTCGCGGGCAACCAGCCCGGCGACGTAGGCCGCGTCGGTGTCGGTCATGTCGCCACCTGCCACCAGCTCGTCGAGGACCGACGACAGGCCGTCGCGGAACAGCTGGGCACCGAGCAGGTAGAGCTCGGCGAGTCCGTAGGCGTCGGAGGAGAACAACAGCTTGCCGAACGGCACCAGCTCCAGGACCTCGCGCAGCAGCGTCCCGGAGAAAGCACCTGTGTTGTGGGTGGCCAGCCCGAGGTCGACGAAGACGTGGTCGAACACCTGCGCCAGGTAGGCGGCGTTGCGGTGGAATGGGTAGTTGTGCAGCAGCAGGACGGGTACGCCGCGCTCCTGGGTCGCGCGGAGGAACGCGGTCAGCCGGAGCGGGTCGCAGGCCGCCAGGTCCAGGTCACTGTCGCCGTACCCCACGTGGAACTGGAGCGGCAGCTCCAGC
>JBBSVL010000408.1:0-2394 GCA_038233595.1 Propionibacteriales bacterium
GCAGATGGCATCGACGTGGCGCACCGTCCCCCGGCTGAGGTGCTCGGGGGAGGCCTCCATGTCCACGACCACGAGACGCTCGGGATCGCCGAGGTCCTCCAGCAGGGACGACACGACCGCGTGCGCCGAGCACAGGCACCCCTCGTTGGCGTGTCCGGGCGCTCCCATGCCGAGCATCCGGACGCCGTCGGGGCCGGTCACGGTGTAGCGGTCGAGCACTTCGTCGATCGGTGCGGTGAGGCCGGCGCCGCCGACCTTGCGGGAGACCAGCGACGGCGGTACGGGGCCCAGCCCGGCGGCGACGTCCGAGGGCACCCCGAGCGCCACCGACAGGTTGGGGTTGGCGTCGGCGTCGAGCGCGACGACCGGCTGCCCCGAACGGGCAGCGAGCCGGGCGATGGTGGCGCTGAGCGTGGTCTTGCCCGCTCCGCCCTTTCCGGCGACGGCGACCCTCAACGGACCTGCTCCTTCTCGGCGGCGACCCGCTGGTAGCGACGGCGGTAGGTCGCGAGCGACCGGGCCACCTCGCCGAGCGACCCGGCGACCACGTGGAGCCAGTCCCGACCTTCGGCGGTGAGTTCGTAGTTGCGTCGGGCGGGGCCGGACGTCGACGGCTCCCAGGTCGATCGGACCAGGCCCTCCTCGTCCATCGACCGCAGGCAGCGGTAGAGACCACCGGGGTCGACGTGGCCCAGTCCGAGGGCGCCGACCTGGTCGAGCAGCTCATAGCCGTGCGAGGTGCCCTCCGCCAGCAGCAGCAGCAGGCACGGACGTAGGTAGTTGCGGGGCAGGCCGACCGGGTCCTCCGCGAGTCCGCCGGTCATGACAGCGACCTCGGCGCCCGCTCGGCGGCGCAGGCCACGGCTTCTTCGAGCGAGTTCTGGCACCAACAGTCCGCGCTGCACTCCCCGTGGGTGGGACGGGTCAGGTCGGCGAAACTGAGCGCGAACTCGGTCTTGCCCTCGGCCAGGCCGACGTCCGACATCACGTAGCCGCCGGACGCCATCTCGAGGTAGCCGTCCAGCACCAGCCGATCGAGGTAACCGACCCCGATGTCGGCCTCGACGCCCAGGAACCGCTCCAGGAGCATGGCGTCGACGACCTCACCGAGACCCTCGCCCTTGAGCCAGTACATGACCTGCAGGATCTCGCTGCGCCAGTAGAGCGCCTGCAGAGCCCGCGACTTGGGTGGGTGCAGCTCATCCATGATCAGTGCCTTCGGTCGTTGGTACGGAGGGCGGTGCCGTCTGTGGTGAGCAGGGAACGCTGGTGGCCAGGGAACTAGGTGCGGCGATCACGCACCCCCGCACCGAAAGGGTACCCCGGAACGCTTGGACTGGCCGAAAAGACCGTCGTCCGCCTATCCTCCAGGGCACACAACAAATTGCACGATGCGAAGACGAGCCATGCGCCCCGACTATGTGTATGGTGCATCTACGACCCGTTGTGACCGACCGCACACTCGTCCTGAGACGTAGGAGCTTAGAGATGGTTGATTGGCACCGACAGGCAAACGAGCTCATCCCGGGCACGCCGGCGCAGTTGCTGCTGGCCGGACTCGGGCGAGCTGAGGGCTTCCATGACCTGGAGCACGTCGGCGCCTTCGGGATGCCGTCCGGAGCCGTCCTGGAAGACATGCTGGCTCCCGAGGCCATCGCCACCGAGGCGACCCGCTTCGGCCCGCTGGAGAAGGTGCACGCTTTCTGGTTCGCCGGGATGAGCTGCGACGGCTGCAGCGTCGCGGCCACGGGGGCGACCAACCCGTCGGTGGAGAGCATGATGCTCGGTGCCCACCCCGGCATCCCGCGGGTGATCCTGCACCACCCCGTCATCAACATGGAGTCCGGGGCGCACTACATGCGCGCGGCCGAGCAGGCGATGGAGGGCACACTCAACGCCCCCTACGTCGTCATCCTGGAGGGCTCGATCGCCGACGAGCTGATCGCCTTCCAGCAGGGCGGTTACTGGTCGGCTGCGGGCGAGGAGCCGTGGGGTCGCAACGGCGAGCTGCGGCCGGTCAGCACCACCGAGTGGGTCGCCCGGCTCTCGATCAACGCCTCCGCCCTGATCGCGGTCGGCACCTGCGCGACCTGGGGCGGCATCCCGTCCGCCGCGGGCAACCCGACCGGTGCCATGGGCCTGAGCGACTTCATGGGGAAGGACTACCGCTCGGTGCTCGGCGTGCCGGTCGTCAACATCCCAGGTTGTTCCCCCATCGGCGACAACTTCACCGAGACGGTGGCCGCCGTCCTGTACTTCCTTCAGGGCTTCGGTCCGCTGCCGGAGTTCGACGAGCTCGGCCGTCCGGCGTGGCTGTTCGGCGAGACGGTGCACCGTCGGTGCGTGCGTGGTGCCTACTACGAAGAGGGCACCTTCGCCGAGGAGTTCGGCGAC
>JBBSVL010000409.1:0-2393 GCA_038233595.1 Propionibacteriales bacterium
CTCGCAGTGCAACATCGCGTACGGCGTCTCGACCATCGCCCACAACGTGGTCCTCTCCGGGGCGTCGAACCCGGCCATCGCCTCGACCAGCTGCAGCACGGCGTCGGCCGAACCCACCTTGGGGACCACGATCGCGTCGGGGCCGGCCGCGCAGGCTGCCTTCAGGTCCCCGAGGTGCCACTCGGTGTCGGCGCCGTTGACCCGGATCGCCAGCTCGCGGGCGCCATACTCCCCGGACTCGACAGCGGTACAGGCGGCATCGCGTGCAGCCGGTTTGGCATCCGGCGCGACGGCGTCCTCGAGGTCGAGGATCAGCCCGTCGACCGGCAGGGACTTCGCCTTCTCCAGAGCCCGCGCGTTGGAGGAAGGCAGGTATAGGACCGAACGACGGGGCCGGTACTCGCGGGCCATCAGGCGTCCTGCTCGCTCGGGGTCCCGATCGCGTCGTAGGTCTTCTTCAGCTCCGGGTCGATCGCTGCGAGGTCCTCGGCCAGGCGGACCAGCACCAGGCACTGCTTGAGCGAGGCGTCGTCCTCCATCTTCCCGTCGAGCATCACCGCGCCGGTGCCG
Organism: Propionibacteriales bacterium; assembly: GCA_038233595.1. Classification (GTDB taxonomy): domain Bacteria; phylum Actinomycetota; class Actinomycetes; order Propionibacteriales; family Nocardioidaceae; genus Marmoricola. Next base: position 571 of record JBBSVL010000409.1, read on the forward strand.
TCACCCATCGCGTCGACGACGCGCCGGGCGTGCGCAATGTCGTCGACCGACGGGCTGAACACCTTGTTGGCGATCGCGATCTGCTTGGGGTGCAGGCTCCAGGCCCCGACGCAGCCGAGCAGGAAGGCGTTGCGGAACTGGTCCTCGCAGCCCACCACGTCGGTGATGTCACCGAACGGGCCGTAGTAGGGGTAGATCCCGTTGCTGGCGCAGGCGTCGACCATCCGGGAGATCGTGTAGTGCCACAGGTCCTGCTGGTACGACGGCCGCGCCGCGTCGGGATTCTCCGCATCGAGGTCCTGGCGGACCAGGTAGCCGGGGTGCCCTCCGCCGACCCGGGTGGTCTTCATCCGCCGGTCGGCGGCCAGGTCGGCGGGGCCCAACGAAAGGCCCTGCATCCGTGGGGACGCGGCGCAGATCTCCTCGATGTTGACCATCCCACGCGCGGTCTCGAGGAGGGCGTGCACCATCAGCGGCTTCTTCAGCCCGGCCTTGGCCTCCAGCTGGGCGAGCAGCCGGTCGATGTAGTGGATGTCCTCGGCTCCCTCCACCTTGGGCACCATGATCACGTCGAGCTTGTCGCCGATCTCGGTGACCAGGGTGGTCAGGTCGTCCAGGCACCACGGGGAGTCGAGCGAGTTGATCCGGGTCCACAGCTGGGTCGGGCCGAAGTCGGTGGCCCGGGCGATGCTCACCAAACCCTCGCGAGCTGCCAGCTTGTTGTCTGCCTTGATCGCGTCCTCGAGGTTGCCCAGGAGCACATCGACGGTGCCGACCATGTCCGGCACCTTGGCCGCCATCTTCGGGTTCGAGGGGTCGAAGAAGTGGATCGCGCGCGAGGGGCGCGCCGGGATCTCGGTCAGCGGTGCTGGCGCACCGACGGCGAGCGGGCGGAAGAAGTCCTTGGCAGAGCGCATGATCGGACGTTAGCAGCGCTCGCGGAGGCGCAGGTATGACACATCCCACGGCAGTGATGCCTCTGCTCAGGTCTGTGCCATCCGCTGCTTCGCGGTGCGGGCGTCGGGCCCGACCGCGACCCGTGAGGTTGCCTTCCCGAGCCCGAACGCCGGCATGTTGGCGTAGACGACCTCGCGCTGGCCCGAGCCGGCCACGTAGGTCTCGTGCCAGATACCCACCGCGCCGTCGTCGCCGACCCTGCGCCGGAACGCCCGCCACGGCTCGAGGTGCGGCGCATCGGCGTCAGAGGCGAACCGCTGGAGATGCTCGGGGGAGCGCCAGTAGCTGAGCAGCATCGTGGTGCGCCCGAACCACGTGTGGTAGCCGAGCAGCCCGGCATCTGGGTGCTTCTCGAGGTGGCTCAGCATCCGCGGCATGGCGGCGAAGACCGGAAGCCACTTGTCCGGTCGCCACGGTCGGTTCACCCGCATCCCGATCAGGAAGACGGTGACGTCACCCTCGACCTCGGCGGTGTAGCGACCCTGCAGGACCTTGCTCACTGGTGCTCCGTTCCTGTTGTGGTTAGTCGGGACGCCGTACCCAGCGCATCGTGCCTTCGTGAAGCGCCAGCTCTGCGTCGGTCTGCTCGGCGGCCTCGGGGTCGTGGGTCGACATCACGACGACCGCGCCGCGGGTGGCTTCGGTGCGGAGCGCGGCGATCATCCGCTCCCGGTTCGCGGCGTCGAGGTCGCTGGTGGGCTCGTCGGCGAGCAGCACGTCGGCGTGGGCGGCGAAGGCTCGGGCTAGGGCCACGCGTTGTTGCTGGCCGCCGGAGAGCTCCTCGACCAGGTGCTGTCCGGAGTCCTCCAGCCCGACCAGCGCCAGCGCGTCGGTCGTACGACGGGTGGCGTCGGCGGCCGGGACGC
>JBBSVL010000410.1:0-2365 GCA_038233595.1 Propionibacteriales bacterium
CGACGATGCGAGGACGCTGGTGCGCAACGGCTGCACGGCCGTCGCCGAAGGGGCCAACATGCCCACCACCCCGGAGGGCACCAAGGTGTTTCTCGAGGCTGGGGTGCTGTTCGCGCCGGGGAAGGCCGCCAACGCGGGCGGGGTTGCGACGAGTGCGCTGGAGATGCAGCAGAACGCCTCGCGCGACTCGTGGACCTTCGAACACACCGAGCAGCGGCTCGCGGAGATCATGAACCGCATCCATGACCGCTGCGAGCAGACTGCGGAGGAGTTCGGCTCACCAGGCAACTACGTGGTGGGCGCCAACATCGCCGGGTTCATCCAGGTCGCCGACGCGATGCTCGCCCTTGGCGTCGTCTGACCTGCTCAGCTCGACGGCACCCAGCACAGCCCGTAGCGCCGGCCGGCGTCCCACTCGGTCTTGGTGGGCCACTGGAAGGACCACTTGTAGTCGAGCGGGTTGGTGGCGCGCTGCTTCCCTTCAGCCTTGCAGGTGCTGTCGCCGGCGGCCTGTGCATTCGCGCCGAGGTATCTGGCGTTCCGCGGGATCTCGACGACCTTGACCGCCTGCCAGCTGTGGGACCGACCGCAGATCACCTGCTCGAACCCCTTGTCCGAGGGTGCCGAGGTGCCGCAGGTGCCGAACGTGGTGAGCGCAGAGCTCACGTTGAGTTCGTTCCGCACGGTGCCGCGCAGGTCGGCCAGCTGGTCGGCGGCGCCGACGGCGACGACGTCGCAGCGGAACCAGTCCGCCCCCGCGTCGGACTGGGCCAGGGTCGGGCTGAACCAGATCGCCTTGAACCTGCTGAGCCTCTGGTCCGCCCGGGTGCCACCGATCCAGCCCGGCACCTTCGTCGGGCACGTGGTGGCTACCTGCTGCTGGATCTTCTCCGAGTCGACCGCGAGCAGGTGGCCGTCGACGACAGGGTCGATCTTGCCGACGAAGACCGTCACGGTGGTGTGCCTGGACCTGCAGGAGACCGGGGTAGCCGCCGACGTGGGTCGGGTGGCCGCGCTCAGGCCGATCCGGTAGCAGTCCCCGACCTTCGGCACCCGCGGGCGAGGAACAGGCGGAGTGGGGGAGGTGGCGCTCGGTGAAGGACTCTGCGCCGCGCTCCGGGTCGGCGTACCCGATGTCGCTGAGTCTGCCTTCGCGGTCCCGGAGCCGTTCCCGCAGCCGCTCGACAAGACGACCAGGACGACCGGCAGGAGCAGGAGACGCAGTCGACTCACCGGTCGGTCTTCGCCCAGCAGATCGACCGGCGGTTGCCCGCCTTCCACTCGGCCTCGTGGAACACCGTCATCCCGTAGTCGTAGTTCGTGGCCGGGTAGTTCAGCCACGCTCCCACCGAGTTCGAGCAGTACTGCTGGCTGCGGATCTGCACCAGCCGGTCTCCGGGGTAGGGGTCCTTCGGTTTGCCCAGCTTGATCGTGGTCACCGCGCGCCAGTCGTGCTTCTCCGTGCAGGGGACCTTCGGCGAACCGGTCACGGTGCTGCCCTGCGCGCACATCATCCAGGCCTCGGGAGGCTTGGCACCGAGGAACCCCTTCGCCGTGGCCGGCAGCGCGCGGTAGGACGTGGCATCCGCGGGACCGCCGACGACGTCGCAGCGGTACCAGCGCGCGTGCCTGTCCCAGGCCGCCTTCGTCGGCCGGAACCAGGCCCAGCTGAGCAGCGAGCGTTCGGCGAGCGACTCGTCACTGCCGAGGAACTTCAGGTTGGCCTTTCTGCAGACGCCGTAGATGTACTTCCCCAGCGCCGGCGAGTCGTACGACGCGTTTGCCAGCGCCGCCGGAAAGGTGCCGATCGCGAACGTCTCGGCCGTGTGCGACTTGTTGCAGGCCACGATCGGCGAGGCGTTGCTGGACTGTTCGGTGTCCTTCGGGGTGATCGTCCGGCAGGCCCCCAGCTTCGGCGGGGTCAGCTTGTCCGCCTCGGTCTTCTTCTTGGGCACGATCGCTCCGCAGCCGAGCGTCGCGCCCAGCAGCAGCGCGAGCAACGCCGCCAGCACACGTGGGTGCCGGGCGGAGGAGGCGGGGAAGTGTGGCAACGGTGACCTCGACGCACAGGAGTCATTCGGTGAGCAGTGCCGCGATCGTACCGCCGAGCTGACGGCGCCAATGCGATAAGGAGCGCGACCTCGCCCGGGTGCGCGTGGCCGCGGTGATCGGGCTGGAGATCGACACCGCGCCGTCCTGATCCGCCGACTGGGCTGTGCGCGATGCGGAGCCGAGGGTTAGGGTGGTTACCTGATGACGCGCAGCCTCCTCCTTCGCTGCCGTAGCGAGGTCTTGCACCAGTATTGGTAGAGCCGGACCCCCTCGCTGCGGAGTTCTGTGTTGCCCCCGGATCCTCCCGAGCAGC
>JBBSVL010000411.1:0-2359 GCA_038233595.1 Propionibacteriales bacterium
ACCACCGACCTTGAGGGCCGTTTCGACGTGATCGCCCGGATCCACGGCGGTGGCATCACCGGCCAGGCCGGTGCGCTGCGCCTGGGCGTGGCGCGGTGCCTGAACACCATCGACCTCGAGGCCAACCGCCCGTCGCTGAAGAAGGCCGGGCTGCTCACGCGTGACGCCCGCGTCATCGAGCGCAAGAAGGCCGGTCTGAAGAAGGCTCGCAAGGCGCCGCAGTTCAGCAAGCGCTGACCCTTCGAGACGCTCGCTGCGCTCACTCCTCACGGACCGGAGAATCATGGGACGGCTCTTCGGCACCGACGGGGTCCGCGGGCTGGCCAACGGCAAGCTCACCGCCGAGCTGGCGCTCGACCTCTCGGTGGCCGCTGCCCACATCCTCGGCGAGGTCCTGAACCGGGAGAGTGTTCGAGGCCACCGTTCCCTCGGCAGGCCCCTGGCAGTGGTCGGGAGGGACACCCGCATCTCGGGCCACTTCCTCGAAGCAGCGGTCGTTGCGGGTCTGGCCTCGGCCGGGGTCGACGTACTGCTGCTGGGGGAGCTCCCCACGCCCGGCGTCGCCTATCTGACCGGCGTCCTGGACGCCGACCTGGGCGTGATGCTCTCGGCCTCGCACAACGCGATGCCAGACAACGGGGTCAAGTTCTTCGCCCGTGGTGGCACCAAGCTCGACGACGCCATCGAGGATGCCATCGAGAAGCGCATGGGCGAGTCCTGGCAGCGACCCACCGGGGGCGGCGTCGGTCGGGTCCGCACCCACCCGAGTGCGATCACGGAGTATGCCTCCCACCTGGTCGGCACCATCGCGACGCCGCTGAGCGGGATCAAGGTCGTCCTCGACTGTGCTCATGGCGCAGCCTCGGTGGTCGGCCCGAAGGCACTTCGTGACGCCGGAGCCGAAGTGGTGGCGATCTGCGCGGAGCCGGACGGCCTGAACATCAACGACGGCTGTGGCTCCACCCACCTCGAGGTGCTGCGGAGCGCGGTCGTCGAGCACCGGGCCGATGTCGGCTTCGCGGTCGACGGGGATGCAGACCGGGTGCTGGCAGTCGACGCGTCCGGCGAGATCGTCGACGGTGACCAGCTGCTGGCGATCCTGGCGCTCGCCCTGCGTGAGCAGGGCAACCTGGAGGCCGACACGGTCGTGGTCACCGTGATGAGCAATCTCGGGTTCGTGCTGGCGATGAAGGCTGCAGGCGTGGGGGTGCGGCAGACCAAGGTCGGGGACCGCTACGTGCTGGAGGCAATGAAGGTCTCCGGCTACAACCTGGGCGGTGAGCAGTCCGGGCACGTGATCATGAGTGACCACGCCACGACCGGTGACGGCATCCTGGCGGCCCTGCACGTGCTGGCCCGGATGGCCTCGACCGGCCAGTCGTTCGCCGAGCTCGCCGGGGTGGTGACCCGGCTGCCGCAGGTGCTGGTCAACGTCGACGGGGTCGACAAGGCCTGCGCCGAGGACGACGCGGTGCTGGCGGCGGCCGTCGCGGAGGCTGAGGCGGAGCTGGGGGAGACTGGCCGAGTGCTGCTGCGTCCCTCCGGCACCGAGTCGCTGGTCCGGGTGATGGTCGAGGCGGCCGAGGCCGCCCAGGCCCAGTCGGTTGCAGAGCGCCTCGCCGACGTCGTACGACGCCAGCTGAGCCTGGGCTGACACGCCGGTCGGAACATTTCCTGCGTGAGAGCGGTTGCGCCCAGCATGACCAACACACCAGAGAAGATCGTGTACACCGCTCGCGCCAACGTCACCGGAGGGCGTGCAGGGCATGCGAAGTCAGAGGACGGCATTCTCGACCTCGACCTCACCGCCCCCAAGGAGACCGGCGGTCCCGGCACCGGCACGAACCCTGAGCAGCTGTTCGCGCTCGGTTACGGCGCGTGCTTCCAGGGTGCTCTCGGCCTGGTCTCGAAGGCGGAGGGTGTGGACGCCTCCGGATCCACCGTGGACATCGCGATCGGCTTCGGCCCGGAAGGCAAGTCCTTCGCCATCACCGCCGACATCACCGCGACCATTCCCGGGGTCGACGACGCGACCGCCCAGAAGCTGGTCGAAGCCGCCCACGAGGTGTGCCCCTACTCCAAGGCCACCCGCGGCAACGTCCCCGTGACCGTGAAGGGCGTCGGCGCCTGACCGGTTGAGTAGCGCAAAAAGTCCCCTTGAACTGTGCGAAACGACCGCTGCCCGCGGATCTTTCGCACAGTTCAAGGGTGCATATCCCGCAGCTCAACGGTGCGTATCCCACATCTCAACGTCAGACGAGGGAAGACTCCCAGGCCGAGTGGAGTCGTGAGTACTCGCCGGTGCCGCTGGCCACCAGGTCGGTGGGGGTGCCGTCCTCGATGATCCGGCCGTGCTCAA
>JBBSVL010000412.1:0-2344 GCA_038233595.1 Propionibacteriales bacterium
AGGTGCCCACCACGTCGTCGACGTAGGCCGTCGGGCCGGTCGTGGGGCGCATCTGGGCGCCGGCCCAGAAGCCGTGGCCATCGCGGTCGGGCAGCCAGAGCACGAGATCGGCGAAGGACAGGTCGGCCACGATCTGCCAGTCGGCCTGGAGCAGCTGCAGCCAGGTGACGTCGTCGCACTCGAGATCGGTGTGGGCCCGCACGAGCTCGGGCAGCGTCAGCACGCCGCCAGCCTAGGGGCCACCCCGGGGGCCAGCCCGGGGGCGGGCCCGGGGTGATGCTCGTCTGACCCGGATCCGCGAGTAGTGGTCGGGGTGTCATAGCGAAAAGGTGCCTTCTCGCTTGGAACGATGGGGATTACGACATCTCTACCGGTCCGAGGGAAGGCACCTTTTCGGTGGCAATGATACGCGGAGTCAAGCGGGGTCAGCAGAGCCAGGTCCAGGCGCGCCGGATCAAGTCCCGAGCTGGGCATGCTCGGCAGGTCGGTGGTGGTCGGGTCCGGTCGCGGTCGGTGCGGATCGGGGCACCGGATCCGCGGCTGACGCCGGCGGCGGGGGTCGAGGCGGTCGGTGAGCTGGACCGGGTGCTGGGGATCGCGGCCACGATCAGTTCGCATGTGGACGCGGTCGCACCGCTCAAGCAGCGACGCCGTGGCTTGAACGGCGGCGAGTTGCTGGTCGCGATGGCCTCGGCACAGTTGGCCGGGGCGGACTTCATGTCCGGCCTGGATCGTCGCCGCGCCGATGTCGCCGGCCAGGAGCTGGAGCCGGTGTCGACACCGCCCTCGCGGACCGCGGCCGGGATCGCGCAGCGGTTCAGCGACAGGCACCTCCACGGGGTCGAGGAAGCGATCGGGGTGATCAACACCGAGTGGGTCTCCCGGCTCCCGGCGATCAGACGCGGTGTGCTGCTGCGGACCGCGACCATCGACGGCGACGCCACCGATGTCGAGGTCTACGGCCGCAGCAAAGACGACGCCGCACACGCCTACACCGGGGCGTTGACGATCCGGAACCACATCGGGTTCTGGGCCGAAGCCGGGGTGCCGCTGGCCGCGGAGTCGATGAACGGCACCGCAGACCCGCGCAGTAACTGCGTGGAGATCCTCGACAGGTCGCTGCGCGCACTGCCCGAGGGAGTCCAGGAGGTCCGGACCCGGTGGGATGCCGGATACTTCGCCGCCCAGCTCGCCCAGGCGTGCCTGGCACGTGGGGTGCGGTTCGCGATCGGCGCGAAACGGACCAAGCCCCTGATCAGCGCCGCGCAACGCGTCCCCGACCACCAATGGGTGCCCGCGGTCGGCATGCTCGACACCGAAGTCGCCCTCGTGGCCTACCTGCCTGGGTCCTGGCCCCCCGACGCCGGCATCTCGTGTGTGGCACGGCGGACCCGGATCCCGGTCGAGAACCTCCCGACCGGGCGGGCCCGCAAACGCCGCACCATCCCCACCGGCCAGTACGAGCTCGCCCTCCAGGGCCGCATCGAGGCCGTCTACGGCTACTCCTTCTTCCTCACCGACATGCTCAGTCCCGAGCAGCCCGCACAGCCACAGCCCGAGCAGCCCGAGCAGCCCGAGCAGCCCGAGGACGACGAACTCGACGGGCTGCGGCTGGCCGAGCTGGAGTGGTGGTACCGCCACCGCACCGACATCGAGGCGCTGAACAAGGACGCCAAACACGGCGCCGCGATGCGGCACATGCCCTCCGCGGACCGCCGCGTCAACCGGATCTGGATGTGGGCCGCGCTGCTGGCCTGCGCGATGTCGTCGTGGATGCAGGAACTCACCGGCCTCGACCACGGCAACGGGCGCGGTCGACGCACCCTGGCCCGACTACGCCGCGAACTGATCCTCACCCCAGCCAGGCTCACCCGCCGCTCAGGGCTCACCCTGCTGCGGCTACCACCGGGCGAACAACTCCTCGCCGTCGTGCTACCCAGACTCCAGGCACTGCCCGGTCCCTAACCAACAAGACCCCGTCCCCGCCGACCCGATCAGGACCGCCCGAGGCCCGGAACCTCCGCCCACCGGCACGACAGCCGGCCCACCGCCGTGCCATCGGCCGAGTCCACCGCGCCTCAGCAGTGCCCAACCCCAAAAGTGGCTCTTCTGACGCTTCCGTGGGTGGTTGAGCGTGTCCGAATCGTGAGCACGCCGTTCCCTGTCTAGGTTTCTGAGCTGTTGAGGAACAGGAACCAGTGAGCGGAGAACGGCGTGCAGAACGCCACCTTATGGCGCGCCCTGTTGGGGGTCGAGAAGACGGTCGTCGAGGACATCGAGTTCGACGAGGACGATCAGTTGTTGGTGGCCCACGTGCGGCCTCGAGCACGGGCCCGCGCCCGAG
>JBBSVL010000413.1:0-2333 GCA_038233595.1 Propionibacteriales bacterium
GGTGACCTCGACTTCACCTCCGCTGCGCTCAGGGTCGACGGCAAGGTGGGCCTGGACCACACGATCTTCGGGGACGACTTCAGCTACCTGAAGTCAGTGGTCACCAGCGGTACGCCGAAGCTGACCATCCCGTCGCCGAGCGGCATCCGGTGGCTACGACTTCGTCGCCGAGGCGCTGTTCTCCGACCTCGCCGTGGATGGCTTCTTCCTGGAGTACGACGACGAGCGCTCCGGTGGGTTCGAGCCGCTGCGCTTCGTGCCGCCGGAGAAGTTCGTGGTCCTCGGACTGGTCACCAGCAAGCGCCCCGAGCTGGTCCAAGGACGACCTGAAGCGCCGCATCGACGAGGCCGCGAAGTACGTCCCGCTCGAGCAGCTCTGCCTCTCTCCGCAGTGCGGGTTCTCCTCCACCGTCGAGGGCAACGACCTCACCCAGGACGAGGAGATCGCCAAGCTGCGCCTGGTCGTGGAGACGGCCGCGGAGGTCTGGGGCTGAGCTGTCCGCTCAGTCGCCCCAGCCCATCGGGAAAACCTCGAACGACGCGGCGAACGCGACCCCGAGTCGTTGTCCGGTCGTCCGGGCGATTCCTTCGAGAAACTCGCGAGGGTCCCAGTTCTCCCAGCCGAGCCCGTCGATGTACGCCGCGTGCGCCTTCAGCGAGTCGACCCCCGCATCGAACGTGTCCGTGGTGTCCACACCGTGCGTGGACAGTGGTGAGCCGGCCGCCCAGACCGCCTTCACACCGCCCCAGGGCTCCAGGTCCTGACGTCGCTCGCCGTCGCTCGCTGCGCGACCCATGGGGCCGAGCTGATCGGGGAACACCCAGCGGTTGCCCGCGTCGCGGACCGCGTCGAGGACGGCCCTCCCGGTCGCGATGTGGTCGGCCTGGTTGAGGTTGCGGCCACCGAAGGTGTCGCGGAAGTTGCCGGTGATCACGATGTCCGGCCGGTGTCGGCGCACCGACTCGGCGATCACCCGGCGCAGCGGCACGCCGTACTCCAGGATGCCGTCAGGCTGGTGCAGGAACTCGACCGAGTCGACGCCGACGATGCGGGCCGACTCGATCTGCTCCACCTCGCGCACCGGTCGGCACGCGTCCGGGGCGAGCCCGTCGATGCCGGCCTCACCACTGGTGACCATGCAGTAGACGACGTGCTTTCCCTGGCCGGTCCATCTCGCGACCGCGGCCGCGGATCCGAACTCCAGGTCGTCAGGGTGCGCGACCACGCACAGCGCGCGCTCCCAGTCCTCGGGCAGCGGGTCGAGCGGGGCGGGTGGTTCGGGCATGTCGTCGGGCATGTCGTGCAGGGTATTCCGTTGGCCCGTGGCGTGCGCTGCTCAGCAGCGTCTGGTGAATCTGATGTTGCCGTTGGGTAGTCGTTGGTGTTCGTAGTTGTTGTGGTGGGCGAGTCGGTGGTGGAGCCGCAGAGGAGGATGCCGGTCCTCGGCAGGTCGAGATCCGCGGCCGGTCTTGAGGGGGTCGGTGGTTCGCCGGTCGTCTGCTGGTCGAGCAGGTTGCGCAGCAACCGGCGTCGAGACCCCCCAACGCCGAAGCGAGGACCTGGTGGTCCAGGCCGACCAGCAGGGTGACCGGCACCCGCCCGTGGCGGGGGAGGCCGTCGACCGGGAGGTGTTCGATGAGCTCGCAGAAGCCTTGGCCGAGCAGAGTGGGGTAGTCGATGCGTTTGCTGGTGGCGGGGTCGATCCGGTCGGCGCCGATCTTGCGGGGCGTGATGATCGCGTCGACCGCGTTCTTGAGGATGGTTGCTTGCAGGTCGGGAAGCCGGAAGTACCCCTGGGTGGTGCCGTCGCCGTTGTTGCGCAAACTCAGTCGGACTTTGGTGTAGGCGGCCTGTTCTCCGGCCCCCGTGCCTCACCGGCAGTCGCTTGAGGCTGCCGTGTCGGCGGCGGCACCCGCTTGGGTTGCGGCTGCCTTCGCCGCCACGCCACCATTTACGCTCCCTGCCGGCGACGCCCGGTGCCCGTCCCTTCGGCGGCACCGACGTCGTCCAGGTCGGCCGCGGCGATCACCCGCAACCGCAGTGCTTCGCCGGTGCTGCTCCCTGGTCATGAGAACAAGGCAACCACCAGGCACCGACACTGAAAGCGAACGCTTGTTCGAGAGGTGTGGATAACTACTTTCCGGATGGAACGAGCCACTTCACGAAGTGGATGTCGGCCATCCCGTCAACCGGCAGGCCCTCGGTGCGTCCGGTCTCGAGGTAGCCATACCGCTCGTAGAACCGTGGAGCCTGGAAGGTGAAGGAAGAGACCGTGACCTGGTGGCAGCCACGCTCCCGGGCGACATGTTCGGCGGCTTCAAGCAGCCGGCCA
>JBBSVL010000414.1:0-2312 GCA_038233595.1 Propionibacteriales bacterium
CCGGGGAGCCGGCCAGGCAGCAATGCCTGGTGGGGTGCGATGGAGCCGGCCACCAAATCGAGCCAGTGGTAGTTCTGTCTCAGTGCGTCAGTCTTGGCTGGGTCGCTGATCCACCAGGTCAGCGCGGCGGTCAGGGCGCCGGCGATCACCGCCGCGAGCGAGGTACGCACGACATCGCCCCAGAAGCGCCGGGTATAGGCCCTTGCCGCAGAGCTTCTGCGGGGCCGGGCCGTCCGCGAACCGGTGCGCGAACCGGAGGTCGGCCCAGCCGATCAAGCGGTGTCCGTAGGCCAGGGAGAAGCCGATGTAGATTGCCGCAAGGCCGTGCTCGACCCCCTGCCGCTCGGCTCGGTCCTCTTCTTCACCGGATTCGGGTGCGTCGTGGGCACCCTCATCGCCTTCGTGGTTCATCTGAGCAGCGGTCGCGACGGCCTGGCCAGGCGCTGCTGCGCGGTAGTTGCCTTCCTGGCCAGGGCCGTGGCACTCGGGTCCGTCTCGTTCGTCGCCGACACTGTGGGACGCCAGGTCTTCTCGACGGCCAACATCGGTCTGCACGACGAGTGGAGGTGCTTCACCGCCGGCTCTTTCTGCTGGGCATCGCCGTCTGGGTGGGGCGCAAGTCACGCCGGGTTAGTAGGCAGGGTTCGTGGGCCAAGACCGGGTTTACAGGCACGCCGCACGCCCGGGTCAGGTCAGGGCGAAGTAGCGCAGCCACAGGTAGCCGGCCGAGACCAGGAGTGTGACCACACTGGTCAGCACGCCGTACTTCATGAACTGCCCGAAGGTGATCCGGTGGCCACTGCGTGCTGCCAAGGCGATGATGACGATGTTGGCACTGGCTCCGATCGGGGTGGCGTTGCCACCGAGATCGGCCCCGAGGGCCAACGCCCACCACAGCGGGTCGGGGTCGGTCCCGGCTGGGAGGTCGGCAGCGATCGTCTCCACGACCGGCGACATGGTGGCCACGTAGGGGATGTTGTCCACCACCGCGGACAGCACCGCGGACCCACCCAGCAGGACAAGGCTGCCCAGCAACAGCCGTCCGTCGATGACATCGGCGAGAGCCGTCGCGAGGCCTTTGACCACGCCGACCTTGACCAGCGCACCGACCATGATGAACAGCCCAGCGAAGAACGCGAGGGTCCCCCACTCGACCTCGCGCAGGGTCGCGGCGCGATCCCTGGTGGCGAGGAGCAGTGCGCCGCCGCCGAGCAACGCGATCACCGACGGGTCATAGTGCAGCAGGTCGTGCAGCACGAAGCCGACGGTGACGACGCCCAGGACCGACATCGACCAGACGAGCAGCCGCGGGTCGGTGATGCGCAGGCGAGGGTCCTGGGCGAGCAGCGCGTGGACGCGTTCGGAGTCGCTGCGGAACGTCGAGGCGAACATCAACCGGCACATGGCGGCGTAGATCACCAGCAACAGCACCACCAGGGGGCCGAGGTTGGTCAGGAAGTCCAGGTAGGACAACCCGGCGCGGCTGCCGATGATGATGTTCGGTGGGTCGCCGATCAGGGTCGCGGTGCCGCCGATGTTGGAGGCCAGGGCCTCGGCGATCAGGAACGGCGCCGGCCGGATCCCCAGCTCGCGGGTGATGGACAGGGTCATCGGCGCGACCAGCAGCACGGTGGTGACGTTGTCGACCAGAGCGGAGGCGACTGCCGTGAGCACGATGAGGCTGACCATCAACCGGTACGGGTGCCCGCGGGTCAGCCGGACGGCGCGGAGGGCCAGGTAGTCGAACAGCCCGGTCTGCTGGATCGCCCCGACGATGACCATCATCCCGAGGAGCAGGAAGATCACTTCCCAGTCGATGCCGTACCGCTCGGAGTGGAAGGCATCCTTGGCGTCGAGGATCCGGAGGGCCAGGAGTGCACCGGTGCCGGCGAAGACGACCGTGACGCGGTGGATCTTCTCACTGGCGATCGCGGCGTAGCCAGCAACGAAGATCGTGATGGCGATGAGCGCAGACATACGGGAACATCCCTGTGGGTCGGAGCAACGTGACGCGGGCGGACACCGGGCGGCGCCTGTTCGTGGTGCGCCCGCGCGAGGCAGTCCGCGGAACCCGGGCGCCGGCACCTCGTCGGCGAGTTGGCTAGGACGCGTGGTCGTCGGGCGGTCGGGCCTTCGGGACGTGCGTGGCGCGGGCGGCGTGGGTGGCGTGGGCGGCGAACCACAGCCGCCAGGCCTGGATCACCAAGCCCGCGAAGAGGACCGCAGCGAAGATGCTGCCCGGGTCGCGGTGGTACCCGACGACTGCCACCGCACCGATCAACAGCGCGACTGAGACAGCAGCGGGTCGGTGC
>JBBSVL010000415.1:0-2284 GCA_038233595.1 Propionibacteriales bacterium
CATGGTCTGCGGCTCCATGTCGATACCGAGCCCCTCGTTGGTCAGCTCGAGCACACGGGGGGCATTACCCACCAGGGTCTCGTCGTACAGGCCTTGCAGGATCTCTTCTGGTGTCATGCCACGCCCTCCTTGCGGGTTCCCCGACGGAGCAGCCCGGACAGCTGCTCGGCTCGGTCGTTCAACAGTCGGCCGACCTCGTCGAGCCGGTCCGCCAGTCGCGGGCTGGGACCGGACACGCCGAGCGCGGCGATCACATCGCCTGCTATGCCCCGGACCGGGGCGGCGACCCCTGCCAGCCCGATCTCGAGCTCGTCGACGGTGCTGGCGAAGCCACGCCGGACCACCTTCTTGAGCTGGCGACGCAGGGCCGCCGGATCGGTCACGGTGTGTGGAGTCAGCTCCTCGAGCCCTCCCTCGGGCAGGTCCAGCACGCCGTAGGCCAGCATCACCTTGCCCAGTGCGGAGCAGTGCACGGGTACGTCGTCGACCTGCGTCCAGTCGCGGGCGGCGAGCAGGAACGTCGAGTCGACCTGGGCGACCTGCACCACACGGTCGCCGCGGGTGACCGAGAGGTTGACCGTCTCTCCGGTCTCCTCGCCGATCCGCTCCAGGGTGGGACCAGCAAGCCGCACCAGCTCGTCCCAGGGGTCGTGCCGGGTGGCGTAGAGCCAGAACAGTGGGCCGGCGACGTAGGAGCCTGTCTCGTTGCGCTCCACCAGCTCGGTGCGCTCCAGCGCGGTGAGCAGCCGGGACGTCGTCGACTTCGGCAGCCCGCACTCGTCGTGCAGGTCGACGAAGGACAACGGCTCGCCGGCGCGCACGACAGTGGCCACCAGCAGCGCGGCGCGGTCGATCGCCTGCGTCCCCGTGGTCGCCGCGGTGCCGGTGCTCATTGCGGGTGAGGCCCCTTGCAGGTCGGATCGAGTCGTTCCATGATGTGGAACTATAGTCCCACATGATGAGGCTAGGATGCCAGAGCGATCGGGTCAAGGCACACCGACAGCACACCGCCGTGTTTCACAGGAGGACCGATGTTCCACAACCGCATGCCCCGCTACGAGATCCTCTCCCAGGACGCGATGGCCACCCTGGACAGGGGCTGGCGCAAACTGATGACCGAGATCGGCGTCGAGTTCCTCGATGAGCGCGCGCTCGAGCTGTTCCGCAAGAACGGGCAGCGGGTGGAGGACAACACCGTCTTCCTCGACCCCGACTTCGTGCTCGAGCAGGTCGCCAAGGCGCCGCGCGAGTTCGACGTGCAGGCCCGTAACCCGGCGAACAACGTGCACATCGGTGGCGACTCGATGGCGTTCGGCGCGGTCTACGGGCCGCCGTTCGTCCGGCAGGGCGACGTACGACGCGACGCGACGATGGACGACTTCCGCAACTTCACCAAGCTGGCGCAGTCCTTCGAGGTGATGGACTCCGCGGGCGGGGTGATCTGCGAGCCGAACGACACCCCGCTCGACAGCCGGCACCTCGACATGACCTACGCGCTGCAGACGCTGACCGACAAGGTCTACATGGGCAACGTGGTCTCTGGGGTCAACGCGGCCGACACGATCGCGATGGGCTCGATCCTCTTCGGCGGACGCGAGGCCATCGAGAAGACGCCGGCCTCGATCTCGCTGATCAACTGCAACTCACCGCTTCGTTGGGACGACCGGATGCTGGAGGCGCAGTTCGAGTACTCCGCCGCCGGCCAGCCGGTCATCCTCACCCCGTTCATCCTGATGGGCGCGATGTCGCCGGTGACCATCCCGGCTGCACTGGTGCAGCAGATCGTCGAGGCGCTGTCCGGCATCGCGCTCTCCCAGTTGATCCGCCCCGGAACGCCGGTGATCTTCGGTTCGTTCCTGTCCAACATCGACATGCAGTCCGGCTCACCGACGTTCGGCACCCCCGAGTCTGGCATCGGGCTGCTCTGCACCGGCCAGATCGCCCGGCACTTCGGGCTGCCGTTCCGCACCGGTGGCGGGCTGACCTCCTCGCAGGTGCCTGACGCACAGGCCGGCTACGAGGCGTTGATGACGATGATGCCGACGTTCCTGGCCGGCGCGAACTGGGTGATGCACTCCGCCGGCTGGCTCGAGGGCGGACTGGTCTCGGGCTACGAGAAGTTTATCGTCGACATCGAGATCCTGCAGATGATGCATGCCGAGTTCACCCCCTTGGAGATCGACGAGGCCTCGATGGCGTTCGGGGCGCACGAGGAGGTCGGTCACGGCGGTCACTTCCTCGGCGCGGAACACACGATGGAGCGGTTCCGCACCTGCTTCTACCG
>JBBSVL010000416.1:0-2258 GCA_038233595.1 Propionibacteriales bacterium
CGGAGTCGCCGAACCCCGGTTGGTCGAGCAGGATGGTGCGGAACCTGGTCGCGAACCGCGGAAGGCAGGCGCCGAAGTTGCCCCACGAGGAGGCACCGGGGCCGCCGCCGTGCAGCATCACCAACGGCAGCCCGCCGCCGAGTTCGGTGACCGTGCCCGCCTCGTGATAGTTCAGGCTGAGCTCACCGGAGGCGGTCTTCACCTTCGCGGACGCTCGCGTGGACTCCTTGTCGAGCTCCATTCAGTACATCCCGGGGTCGACCTTGTGGCCGAACTCATGGGCGCCGTACATCTGCAACGCTCGCTCGGGGTCGTTGGCTGCGTGCACCCGGCCGGCATGCGCGTCGCGCCAGGCGCGTTGCAGGTAGGTGCCCTCGGCGAGCGCCCGGCCGCCGGACGCCTCGAACAACGAGTCGATCGCCTCGATCGCCCGCTCGGAGCCGATCACCTGGTCGCGGCGCACCTTGAGCCGCAGCCCCAGCGGGATCTTCTCGCCCCGCTCGACGTGGCCCTGCTCCTCGCGGATGTTGTTGGTCAGCAGCGCCCAGGCCGCGTCGATCTCCGAGCTGGCCCGCGCGATACGCACCGCGGCGAACGGGTCCAGCGAGGCCTTCTCCCCGAGGTACGCCGCACGGGTGCGCTTCTGCTGCATCTCGACGTGCTCGGCGTAGGCCCCCATCGCGATCCCGATCAGGGGCGTGGTGATGGTGCCGGTGAAGATCGAGTGGAAGGGCAGCTTGTAGAGGTTCGAGGTGTTCTGCTTCTGCCCCGGTCCGACACAGCGCCCGGTATCGCTCATCGAGAGCGTGAACGCGTCGGGGACGAACACGTCGTCGACCACGATGTCGTTGGAGCCGGTGCCCTTGAGCCCGACCATGTGCCACACGTCGAGGATCGCGTACTTGTCCCGCGGCAGCAGGAACGTCTTGAAGTCGACGACCTCACCCCCGTCGTTGAGCACCAGCCCGCCGAGCAGCACCCACGCACAGTGGTCGCAGCCCGACGAGAAGCTCCACTTTCCACTGAGCTGGTAGCCGCCGTCGGTGACCTGGGCCCTGCCGGTAGGGGCGTACGACGAGGAGAGCCTGGTCTTGGTGTCGCTTCCCCACACGGCCTGCTGCGCCTCGTCGGCGAACAACGCCACCTGCCACGGGTGCACGCCGACCACCGAGGACACCCAGCCAGTCGAGCCGCACGCGCTGGAGATGTCGCGGACCGCGGTGTAGAAGTCGACCGGATCGGCCTCCTGACCGTCGAACCGCCTGGGCTGGAGCAGCTGGAAGAAGCCGGTCTCCTCGAGCTCCTTGACGTTGGCGTCCGGGACGACGCGCAGCCGCTCGGCCTCCTCGGAACGCTCACGCAGCGTAGGCAGCAGGTCCCGCACTCCGTCGAGCACAGCCTTGGTCATCGAGAGCTCCTCTGGTCGGGGCGGTCACCGCTCTCTCAATACTAGAACACGTTCTTGTTTCGGTCCACGCTCGCCTGTTGCCGGGTCGACCGGTGGATCCGGTCAGCTTGCCTTCTCCAGGGGAACGCAGCGCACGGTCTCCTGGTCCGAAGGCACTCCCTCCGGATAGATGCTCCGGCTCTCCACGCGTCGGTTCGGCGAGCTGAACCAGTCGCTGGGATAGAGCTTCGGCAGCAGCTTTGCCAGCGAGAGGGCGGCGTACATCACGGTGTTGATCGCGACGAACGCCGCAAGCACTGCAAAGAGCTCAGAGCGCAGGACCGAGGTGGGGAGCAGGAGTCCCATGGCAGACACGAGGACGGTCGGCATCGGTCAGACCGCCCGCTCGGGTGCGTCGACCAACGTATGCGTGACGTGCTTCCAGCTGGCTTGCCGGCCCAGGGAGATGTCGACGATGCCCTTGACGAAGACCACGTTGAGGAAGGTTGCGAAGCACAGCTCAGGAAAGAGCATGAGGGCCAGCAGGCGTGCTCGCCAACCACCCCGCCACACGGTGGCGACGCGTTCGGTCATGAACAGCAGACCGATCACGACCCAGAACGGGAACCAGATCCAGTGGTCCAGCGCCAGCACCGTGAGGACGACGAGCACCAGGTAGGCGCCGAGTGCGATGACGCCGTACCCGATGCCGAGCTGCTGTGCCCAGTACCGGAAGGTCTGCGGCGTGAGGCCGTAGGCACCGAGGTTCTCCACGGCACCCCGCTGCCAGCGCAGCCGCTGCGACCAGAGCGCCGGCCAGGTGGGCATCACCTCGGTGACGACCGAGCACTCGGCGGGGGAGATCATCAGA
>JBBSVL010000417.1:0-2218 GCA_038233595.1 Propionibacteriales bacterium
CTCGGCGGACTGCGCCGAGTCCGAGCCGTGCACCAGGTTCTCCCGGTTGGACAGCGACAGGTCGCCGCGGATCGTGCCCGGCGCGGCCTTGCGACCGTCGGTGGCGCCGTTGCTCGCGCGGACCACCTCGATCGCCTCGTCGCCCTCGAGCACCAGGGCCACCAGAGGGCCGCTGGTCACGAAGTCGCGCAGTGGCGGGTAGAAGTCCTTGCCCACGTGCTCGGCGTAGTGTGCGTCGGCCTGGGCGTCGTCGATCGTGCGCTGCTCCATCGCGACGATGCTCAGCCCCTTGGCCTCGAAGCGGCCAAGGATCTCACCGACGAGACCACGTCGTACGGCGTCGGGCTTGAGCAGGACAAGAGTGCGCTGTGACATGGGCGTCACCCTAGCCAGAGTCGTCGCTGAGCGGACGGGAAGGTCTGACCGGCATCGGTGGTTGCGCCACCGACAGGGATGTTCACCACGTCAGGAGACCAAGCCATGCGCGCAGTCCAGTTCGACCAGTACGGCGGCCCGGAGGTCCTGCACCTGGCAGAGGCGCCCGAACCCCACGCGGCTGCGGGCCAGGTCCGGATCGCCGTGGAGGCCGCTGCCGTCAACCCGATGGACTGGAAGATTCGCTCCGGGTCGGTGGCCGAGCAGATGCCGTTGGGCCTGCCCGCCATCCCTGGACTGGACGCCTCAGGTGTCGTCGACGAGGTCGGCGACGGCGTTCAGGGTGTCGCAGTCGGCGACCGCGTCTTCGGGAACGGTTCCGCGGTCACGGCCGAGTACGCCGTGCTCAAGGCCTTCGCTCTGGTGCCCACGTCACTGAGCTTCGTAGAGGCTGCGGCACTCCCGGTGTCGGTGGAGACCTCGGCTCGGGTCCTCGACCTCCTCGACCTGCACCCCGGCCAGCTGGTCCTCGTGGACGGCGCGGCCGGTGGTGTCGGCACCACGCTGGTCCAGCTGGCGAAAGCCCGGGGCCTGAAGGTCGTCGGCACCGCGTCCGAGGGCAGCCACGAGCTGCTGCGGGAGCTTGGCGCCATCCCCACGACCTACGGGCCGGGACTGGCCGACCGGACCCACGCGCTGGTCGACGAGCCGTTCGCCGGCGCGCTCGACGTCGCCGGCAAGGGCGGCGTGCCCGACCTCGTGGCGCTGACCGGCGACCCGAGTCGCGTGGTCAGCATCGCCGACTTCGGTGCTGCCGCCCAGGGTGTGCAGGTCAGCGACGGTTCGGCCGGACACGCGTTCTACGCTCTCGGCGAGGTGGCCAAGCTGGTCGAGGAGGGCACGTTCCGGGTCGTGGTCGAGAACACCTTCCCCTGGTCGCAGGCGGCGAAGGCCCATGAGCTGAGCCAGGCAGGACACGTGCGCGGCAAGATCGTGCTCACCGTCGAACGCTGACGTCATACGTCCGGCTGCGCGCCGTATGCCGCCTCGGCCTCGGCGCGCTCGGACTCGATCTTCCGACCAAGGAAGTACGCCGTGCCCCACAGCAGCAAGAAGATCGTGCCCAGGAAGTACATCGCGGAGACCTGGGTCCCGAGCGCGACGGCCGCGACCTGGATCGCCCAGCCGACCGCGTAGGCCCACGCCAGCCGGAGCAGGCCGGCCACCACCAGACAGGTCACACACAGGCCGAGGCCGATCCATAGTCCGGTGCCGGTGCTCACCGAGGCGACCGAGATCAGCACCGGCGTGGTCAGACCGAGTGCGATCGCCTCGAGGAACAGGATCGCCGAGCAGAGCCGGCGAGTCACCGACGGCTCCTCAGCAACGACCGGGCCTCCCCCACAGTGACCACCGAGCCCGTGACCAGCACCGCGCCGGACCCGATCGCCTCGCCGAAGACACCGCCGGCCTCGGCCAGCGCGGCCGCCTGGTCGATCGCGTCTGGCAGGTCGGGGGCGACGCTGACCCGGTCCCGGCCGAAGATGCCGAGCGCCACCTCGGCCAGCTCGTCTGCGGGCATCGACCGGGACGTGGAGTTCTGGGTGCACACGATGTGCGCCAGCACCGGCTCGAAGGCCGACAGGATGCCCTCGCAGTCCTTGTCCGCCATCACCCCGAACACGCCGATGAGCGGGTCGAACGCGAAGGAGTCACCGATCGCGTCCACGACGGCCTCGGCACCGTGCGGGTTGTGCGCCGCGTCGAGCACGATCGTCGGGCTGCGCCGGATCACCTCGAGCCGCCCGGGCGAGGTCACCTCGGCGAACGCCTCGCGCACCGC
>JBBSVL010000418.1:0-2204 GCA_038233595.1 Propionibacteriales bacterium
CGCCTACGAGGAGGGTCAGGGCCAGCTCGGCAGCACGCTGGTCGAGGCTCCGACGCACCGCTCGGTCTCCCGCGGCAAGCGGATCGCGGTCCCCGAGCAGCGCACCTCGCGGCGGTCCGCTGCGCAGCGTTCGCCTGCGCACCTCGCTACGTCGCGAGTGTTCCCGGCGCGGGCACCGAAGGACCTCGCACCGAAGGACCTCGCACCGCGGGTGATTTCCCCCGTCGCGACAGGTGCCGCGAGGGGGACCGGCCATCGGTCGCCGCCTCGGGGTGGGTCGACCCTCTTCCCGGTCCTCGCTCTGGTCGTGCTGATGGTGCTCCTGATGGTCGGCGCGTTCGCCCTGGGACGGGCCACGGCCGGCACCGTCAGCTCCCCGGACACGCCCCAGTCCGGCACTCGTCCCGGAGCAACCGCCTCGGCGACCGAAGGGGTCCCGCAGGCGTCGAGCTCGTTGCCCGCTCCGGGCCCCTACAGCGGCCCGAAGGCACCGTTACGTATCTCTGACGCGAGCGCTGCCTGTACGGCGCGCGGGGCGCACCACGCCTACTCCGCACGCAACGTCCTGGACCGCGACCCGCGCACCGCCTGGCGGTGCGACGGGCGGGCGGTGGGTCAGCAGCTGGTCCTTTCCCTGCCGCACCACTCCGAGGTGGTCAGCGTCGGGCTGATGCAGGCCTCCGGAAAGCAGAGCGCGATCACCAGAGTGGCGTGGATCTTCGACAACGGCACCCGGGTGTTCCAGACGTTGAGCGGCCGGGGCAAGGACCACACGCTTCAGCAGCTCCAGATCGTGCCGATGGTGACCGACTCCGTGAAGCTGCGCATCCTCGGCACCGCCGGCGGGCCGAGGAAGGGCGCCAGCATCAGCACCGTGCGGATCGACGTCTCCGCGCGTGGCTCCGACTAGCTCTGCTGCGATCCACCGGCTGGGGCGCCACATCGTCGTCGGACGACGGCCGACCGCTCAGGGCGTCTCCAGCACCAGGGTCACGGGCCCGTCGTTGACGAGCGAGAGAGCCATGTCCGCCCCGAAGGAGCCGCGCTGCACCGACACGCCCAGTCGGTCGAGCTCGGCACACAACGACTCGTAGACCGGCTCGGCAACCGGCCCGGGGGCTGCGGCCAGCCAGGTCGGCCGGCGGCCCTTGCGCGCGTCGCCGTACAACGTGAACTGGCTCACCACCAGCACGGGCGCCTCCACTTCGCACACCGACTTCTCGTCACGGAGGATCCGGAGAGTGGCGATCTTGCGGGCCAGCCAACGGACCTGCTCGATCCCGTCGTCATGGGTCACGCCGACGAGTACCACCAGCCCGGGCCGGTCGAGCGCTCCCACGAGCTTGCCGGCCACCGTCACCTCGGCGCTGGTCACCCGCTGCACCACCGCTCACATCCGCTCAGCCTCTCACCGGGCGAGGGATGGTGTTTCATGGCGTCATGGGAGTAGATCCGAGTGCGCTGCTGGTGACCGTTGCTCCGACCGGGGCCGAGACCAGCAAGGAGGACTGCCCGCAGCTGCCAACGACGCTCGAGGAGCTGGTCGAGACGGCTCGGGCTTGTCAGGCAGCCGGTGCGGCGATGATCCACGTGCACATCCGCGACGGCGAGCACCAGCCGACCCTGGACCCGACCCGGCTCGCGGACACCGTGCAGGCGCTGCGGGAGCAGACCGACCTGGTGGTCCAGCTCTCGACCGGAGGCTCCGTGCACGACCCGCTGGACCAGCGGCTCAAGGTGCTCGACGCAGAGCCCGACTCCTGCAGCCTGACCATGGGAACGACGAACTTCGGGGACGACGTGTTCCTGAACCCGTGGCCCTTCATCTGTGAGCTCTACCCGCTCACCCAGGAACGCGAGGTGGTGCCGGAGTTCGAGCTGTTCGACCTCGGTCACGTCCACGCGATGCACCGGCTGCTGGATCGCTTCGGCCCGCCGTACGGTGGCCGCGTGCATGTCGACCTCGTGATGGGCGTCCCCGGCGCGATGCCCGGCACGGCGGATGCACTGGTCGCGGCGGTCGCGGCGTTGCCCGGCGCAGTGACCAGCTGGTCGGCGACTGGGATCGGCCGCTCGACCCTCGCCGTCGCGCTGGCCAGCCTGAGCAAGGGTGGCCACCTGCGGGTGGGCATGGAGGACGTGCTGACCCTGGCCAAGGGCGTCCCGGTCGAGCACAACAGCCAGCTGGTGGAGCGCGCCGTACG
>JBBSVL010000419.1:0-2195 GCA_038233595.1 Propionibacteriales bacterium
ACGGGCCGAAGGTGGCCTCATGGTCACCGACGCGGTCGTACCGCCCCGGGAGAACTGGACGGCCACCGCGATGACGGCCGCAAGCAGTACGACGATGCCGGCTGTGATCGCCGCCCCCTTGTTGCGCTGCCTGCGCGCCTGCTCGTTGGACATCGCGCTCACTGTAGGCACCTGCCCCACCCACCACGGAGCCGGCCGGTGGGTAGGGTCGGGGCTCGTGAGCGACCGACTGGTGTGGATCGACTGCGAGATGACCGGGCTCGACCTAGGCGCGGATGCGCTGATCGAGGTGGCAGCCCTGGTCACGGACTTCGAGCTGAACGTGCTCGGCGAGGGCGTTGACGTGGTGATCAAGCCGCCCGACGAGGCACTGGCGCAGATGGTTCCCTTCGTGCGGGACATGCACACCACGTCCGGGCTGCTCGAGGAGCTCGCCGACGGCTGCACCCTGGAAGAGGCCGAGGCGCAGGTGCTCGGCTACGTGGCCGACCACTGCGCGCAGGGCAGCCGTCCGCCGCTGGCCGGCAACACCGTGGGCACCGACCGCGCGTTCATCGACCGCGACATGGTCGAGCTCGGGGGTTTCCTGCACTACCGGATCGTGGACGTGTCCTCGATCAAGGAGCTGGCCCGACGCTGGTACCCCCGTGCCTACTACAACGCGCCGGCCAAGTCCGGTGGGCACCGGGCGCTGGCCGACATCCAGGAGAGCATCGAGGAGCTGCGCTACTACCGGGACGCGGTGTTCCTGCCTCGCCCCGGCCCGGACGCGGAGAGCTCCCGACGGATCGCGGCACTCCACGGCGGCGCACTGACCGGGGTGAAACCCGCTACGAACCACTCCTGACGAGCCGCTACACTCATCTCTGCTTCCGCCACCGGGCTCCGGTCCGGCCGGAGGAGATGGTGGGTATAGCTCAGCTGGTAGAGCGCCGCCTTGTGGTGGCGGATGTCGCGGGTTCAAGTCCCGTTACTCACCCTGAACGAGTCGAGGGCCGGGACGAGGTCCTGGCCCTCGACGACTCACTGGGCGATCGACTCGTCGCGCTCACTCACCCTGCCGGATGGTGCGCCCGCACAGGCGTCCGGGAGGGCGCATCCCCTTCCGCATTTCCCGGCGCGGGACGGGCCTCCGCCGGCGTCGCCATCTGGGTCGACAAACGGGCCAAGCACCGCACGTCCTGGCAACCGTGTCCCGTGCTGCCGTCAAGGTGCTGCCCTGGTATCCCGGCACGCGTGCGAACATCGTGGTGACCGAGGACGGCAAACGGGTTGCCGTGACGACCACGAAGGTGCTTCGGGCCGATGTCAACGCCGCACACGACAGGACCAGCACGACTCGCACGCACGGTTTCTGGTCGAGGTCCCGATCACTCCGGGTGTGCACAAGTTCTCGGTCTCGGCGGTGTCGCCGGTTCGCAGCACGGCCAGGACGGATCTGGGCTGGACCACCTGGACCTGGCACAGCTGAGCGACTACCCCTCCTGATATCCCCAGGCGGAGGGATGGCCCTGCTTACGTTCTTCGGTGGAAGCTGACTTTGCCGTTGCCGGCGTCGGTCGTCTCGTAGGTGGGGTTGTGGGCGTAGTAGTGGTGTCGGGGGCACAGGAGGCGGCCGTTCTGGATGCCGGTGCAGCCGCCGTCTCGGAGGCCCATCGCGGTGCGTTGGCCGGTGGTGTGGAAGCGGGTTCTGGGGCCGATGTCGAGGGGCTGGGACTTCCCGCCCAGGACGGCCGGGAGGATCCCGGCCTCACAGCAGGGTGGCGTAGTCGATGGTGACCACCACGGTGGCCGCGACGCCACGGGCGTTCGGGAGGTGGTCGGTGGGGTAGTTCTCGATGTACTCGGTGAACGCCTGTCCCATCCGTAGGGGGGCGGCGACCCGGGTCTCGACGTCGCTCGCTTGCGCTCGCTGCTCGAGCGACGGGACCGGACTTTGGTTGGTCGAGCAGGGCGCTCTGGCGCCCGACGTCGAGACCTGGCTCGATGCCTTGGTCTCGACGCGGTCGCTTGCGCTCCCTGCTCGACCAGCGGAGGGCGGGCGTTGGCCTCTTGGGCTTGGAGGATGCGGCGTTCGTGTTCTTCGCCGATCTGTGGGGCGATCACGTCGAGGACCTTGCGGCCCAGCGTCCGCAGTGCTTTGGCGTCGTAGTCGGCGGCGAGGCCGATCAGGTGGGCCTCTGCCTGGGCGGCGA
>JBBSVL010000420.1:0-2178 GCA_038233595.1 Propionibacteriales bacterium
CCGTCGATGACCTGGTTGGCGACCGAGGCCAGGGGCTGGCCGGTGCGGCGCGCGTGGGTGCGGATTGCGGTGAACGCGCCGTTCATGTCGACGTCGTGGCGTTCGGCGAACATGCCTTTGGCCTGCTCGATCAGCACGCGGCTGTTCAGCGCGCCCTGCAGCTGCTCGGCGAGGACCTGCTGTTGGTTGACCGCGCGTTCCTGAAGCAGTCCGATCGTGGCGATGTCGGCCAGACCCTGCCCCAGCGAGACATCGGCGTCGGAGAGATCACCGTCGCGGGCCAAGAAGATGTTCATCGCGCCGATCACCTCGTCGCGGAGTCGCAACGGCACGGCGTGCACCGAGGTGTAGCTCGAGGCGCGAAGGGCGTCGCCGAACCCGGGCCAGCGTCGTTCGGCCTCGTCCGGGACGACGTTGGTGACCGCTCTGCCCTGCGTGAAGCAGTCCAGACAGGGCCCCTGTTCGTGCTGCAGCTCGAAGAGCTCCAGCAGCCGGGTCTCCTCGGTGGAGGAGGCGAGGATCTCCGCTTGCCCCCGCTGGTTGGCGAGCATCAGCCCGGCCGCGTCGGCATCGAGCAGCTCCACCGTCGACTCGATCAGGGTGTGCAGGAAGTCGATCACGTCGAACTCGGCGACCAAGGTGTCGGCAAGCTCGACGAACACCTCGACCAGGCGTTGTTGGGTGGCCATCACAGTCCACCTTTCAGGTCGCTGGGACGGGTGCCCGGATATCGGACGTGCTACTCATGATGCCCCTCTTCGGGAGGAAAGCGTAATCTCTTGGCGATCACCTCGACGGCCACCTCCAGCAGGCTTCGCTCGCTGGAGAAGGCGCGCGCTCGCAGCAGCAACAGCGCCTCGGCGAGGCCGACCGTGGCTTGTACGGCGACCATCCCGGTGGCCTCGTGCACCTCGGCCAGGTTCCCGGTGCGGTCGATCAGGTCAGGGGGCAGCTCATCCCCCGCGGGCTGCCGGTCCTGAAGTCGCAGCAGGATCGAGGTCGACGCGTCGGCGTAGGAGAGTGCCTTCTCGAGCTCGTGAGGGTTCAGGGTCCCCGCGGAGTCGCGGTACAGGTCCAGCACCCCGAGCCGGATCCCGCCGACCTGGAGCGGAAAGGCGAAGATCGCCTCGATCCCGGCTTCCAGGGCGGCCGGCCCGAAGCCGGGCCAGAGTGCCGGCGCGGTGTTTCTCAGGTCGGGCTGCAGCACCGGCCGGCCGCGTGTCGAGGCGTCCACGCACGGACCTTCGCCGAGGCTGAACTGGAGCCGCTCCATCGTCCTGGCCCGGTCGTCGGTCACCGCGACCAGGCCCTCGGGGCCTCGGCTGCTCATCAGGGCCAGAGCCGCTCCGCTGACCGGCAGTGCCTCCGCGCACGCCGAGCACAGTGCATCGGGAAGGTTGACCCCTTGTGCCTCGGCAACCATGGCGGCAGTCAGGATCTGCTGGACTCTCTCGGCCGGCACCGCTGCTCACCTGCCCCTCGATCTTCGTCGCTTCGATGCTGGGCACCGGGTCTGGGGCAGCCGTACGGATGGTTCGAGGCTATGCCCACCGGGGGTCGTCGGCAACCGGCCATTGCCCCCCGTTCTTCTGGTCGCCGGCCATCATCAAGGCCGACGACCGACGCGGGATCGGCACGAGCAACGCCTTCGGTGCGCTCGGCGGGTTCGTCGGCCGAGCTACCAGCTCGAGCTGGGAGAGGTCCGGACGTCGGCCAGATGGCTGTCCTGGTGGTTCGCCGACAGACGACCGACCAGGTGGATCCGCTCGGGGCGCAGACCGTGGTCGATCCCCCAGAGCACGGCCTGGGTGCGGCTGGTGACGCCCATCTTCCGGTAGCTGCTGTTGATGTAGGACTTCACCGAGTTGATGCTGAGGTACATCGTTTCGGCGATGTCCTGGTTGCTCAGCCCCCGGGTGATGTGCACGATGATCTCGGACTCGCGCTGGTTCAGCCCATGGCCCTGCACGCGCCAGTCCTCCGCCTCGCTGGTGGAACCGTCCGCGGGCAAGGCCGCCTGCCCCGCTTCCTGCGAGTCGACGCCCTCCAGGGTGACCCGTGCAGCATGGGGGTCCTGCCGTGGGGCGGCCGCCCCGGCGCCTCCGATCGCAGCCTCGAGCGCGTCGGCCTGGAGGTTCCAGATGCAGATCACGAACTGTCGCGCGTCGCACTCCCTGC
>JBBSVL010000421.1:0-2136 GCA_038233595.1 Propionibacteriales bacterium
ACCCGCGAGTTCGACGGGTTCTTCGGGCGCACCACCGTGGAGGAGCACCTGGCGAACTTCTACGGCTTCGACATGCTGGTGCACCGCTGGGACCTCGGCACCGCCGTCGGCGCACCGGTCAGGTTCACCGACGACGAGCTCGACCGGATCGAGACGGCGATGACCGGCTTCGGCGACATGCTCTACAGCGAGGGCGTCTGCGCGCCCGCCGTCGAGGTCCCCGACGACGGGTCCCGACAGCAGCAGGTGCTGGGCCGGCTCGGCCGCCGGGCCTGAGCACACCGAGCGCGGGCGCCGCGCGGCGAGCAACCACCCGCACAGGCAGAAGCTGTCGGCGGGCCCGGATCAGGCCGTTCTGAGCGAGTTCTGCCCGTCCCAGTGGTCGTTCGTCAGTGGCACTCAAGGCCGTTCTTCGGCGGCGTGCCGTCCACGAGGTACTTCGTCACCGGGTCATCCACACAGGCCTTGCCCTGTGCGAAGACCGTGTGGCCGTCGCCGTCGTTGGTAACCAGCACGCCCTTGGGCAGCCGCTTGGCGACCTTCACCCCCGACTCGTACGGCGTCGCAGGGTCACGGGTCGTGCTGATCACCACGATCGGTGGCGACCCTTTGGCGGTGAGCGCAGGCAGCGGCTGGGGTTTGACCGGCCACAGCGCGCACCGCACGTAGTCGTTGACCAGACCCTCGCCGATCAGCGGGTACCTGCGACCGGCGGCCTTGGCATTCGCGAAGACCTTGGCCGGGTTGCGTGGCCAGGCGCTGTCCAGGCAGCTGACCGCGAAGTAGATGTCGAAACCGTTGCCGTAGCTGCCGTCCGGCCGGCGCTGCAGGTACTCATCCGCAAGCTGCACCAGCCGGGTGCCGTTGCCCCGGAGGCCGTCGTGGATCGCCGCAGACAGCGTCGGCCACGACGACTTGCTGTAGAGGGCGTCCCCGATCGCGAGCTGGACCAGACCCGGTCCGGCGGGCCGGTCGGCACCCGGGGCGGGGATGTCCTTGCGTTCCGCGGAGGCGATCAGGCCTGCGAGCCTCGCCCTGGGTTTCGTGCCCAGCGGACAGGAGGTGTGGGACCGGCAGTTGGCGAAGTAGGCATTCAGCGCCAGCTCGAAACCCTTCGCCTGGTCGTCTGCGGCCTGCAGCCCGGTCTGCTCGGTGTCGACCACACCGTCGAGCACCATCGTCCGGATCTTCGTCGGGAACAGCTGGGCGTACATCTGGCCGATCGAGGTGCCGTAGGAGAAGCCGAGGTAGTTCAGCTTCTTGTCCCCCAGCGCGACCCGGATCCGGTCCATGTCACGCGCCACGTTCAGCGTGCCCAGGTAGGGCAGCACCGCCTTCTCCTTCCGCGCACACTCATCGACGTACTCCTTGCTCACCTTCAGGTACGTCGACCGGTCGGACGCGTTCTCCATGGTCGGGTCGGCGTCGTACATCTCCTGCAGGTGGGAGTGGCACTCGATGGGCGCGCTCCGGCCGACGCCGCGCGGGTCGAAACCGACGATGTCGAAGTGCTTCGATACGTCGGGGGGCAGGCTGAACCCCTCGGCGAAGTCGATGCCCGAGCCGCCGGGACCACCCGGGTTGACCAGCAGCGAACCGACGCGCGCAGAGGGGTCGGTCGCGGGCCGGCGCACGATCTTGAGCCCGAGGCTCTTCCCCTGCGGGTTCTTGTAGTCCAGCGGCACCTGGACGGTGGCGCACTGGAAGCCGCCGTCACAACGGGACCACTCCAGACGGCCCCCGGGCGTCGTCGCCGAGCCGCTCGCGGCCGGGGCGTTCGTCGGCGCACTGCTCCTGGTAGTGGCACCTTGACCGGCCCCTTGACTGGCACCGCCACCGCACGCTGCAGTGAGCAGCAGCGTCGCCGCCACTGCCAGGCTCGCGCCCCACGGTCGTGGACTCGGCCGCTTGCTCACTGGTCCTCCTCGGTTCGGTTCGCCTGCTGACGGACGCGGCGTTCGATGATTCTCACCCGACTGGCTCGGCGACCGCCACGAGGCCGGTGGCCGCTCGGCGAAGACGACCGTCGGTGGTAACCAGGGTGGCATCGAGCGACGCGGCCAAGGCGACGTACAGGGCGTCGCGAGCAGCGATCCGCTCGAGGAGCGCCCATGCGGGCAGGATCAGGGGTTGCAG
>JBBSVL010000422.1:0-2133 GCA_038233595.1 Propionibacteriales bacterium
CGTCCACGGTCGTCATCGAGCCTTCGGTCGGCAGGGACGCGTCCGGCATCACGGTCATGGGTGGAGCTCCAGTCTGAAATTGTGGGGCCGGGCGACGCGGGGTCAGGGCGTCGCCTGGCGGGTGTGGGCTACTTGCCGTCGTTGGTGTCGGTCGTCTTGCCGCTCTCGCAGCCGCACTCCTTGCACATGTCGCCTCCTCTCGTCGTATCAGTCAAGGACTGTTGTTGTAACCCCGCCCGGGTGCTTTTGTCAATGCGTACTGTCACAACAGCGCGTACGCTGGGGGACATGCCCGACGATGGTGACCTTGCGACCCTTGCCGCTCTGGCCGACGGACAGCGCCGCCGTGTCTTCGAGCAGATCCAGGCCGGTGGCGAGTGCACCGTCAGCCAAATCGCCGCCGCGCTGTCGATCGGCCGCACGCTGGTGACGTTCCACCTGGCCAAGCTTGTCGAAGCTGGCCTCATCGAGGTCGTGCCGGCGCGGAAGCGGCTCGGCGTGCCTGGCCGACCGGCGCAGAGCTACCGGCTCACCGGCCGTGAGGTCACCGCATCCGTGCCCGACCGCCGGTACGACCTGCTGGCAGGCGTCCTGCTGGATGGCGTCGCGGAGCACCATCCCGGTGAGAGCGCCCAAGACAGCGCCGACCGCGTCGCGCAGCGGCGGGGCAAGGAGCTCGCACAGCAGCTCACCGAGAGCCGGCCAGCCCGATCGGTCGTGGCTCGACTCGGCCGGCTGGAGACGCTCCTGACGTCACTGGGGTACGTCCCTCGCCGGCAGGACAAGACGATCACGGTGCGGAACTGTCCCTTCGACAAGTTCCGACCTGAGAACACGCCCCAGGTGTGTCAGGTCAACCTCGCACTCGCGCAGGGCTACATCGACGGGCTCAACCTGTCCGAGCGGGTGTCCGTGGAACTGCGTCCGTGCCCTGACAACTGCTGCGTCGTCTTCACCTGTTAGGAGAATGCTGAACAAGGGCTGTCTGTGGGGCGGGTTGAGTGCGGCTTGGCAGGGAGATGGGGCTGCTGCGGATCTTCTGGACGTCGGCCTCCAGCACAGCCTTAGCCTGCTGATCGCTGACAGTGCGGAACTCCAGGCTGCGCGTGTCCAGGCCGGACAACTCGCGATCGTCGCGTGGATCTGATCGTCGGTGACCTTGGTCATCGCAAGTGAGTGGCAGCACCAGAGTTCGTAGTGCGTCGTCGGTGACGCGCGCGCCGGCGTTGCGCAGGATCTTCGCGTCGCCGTTTGACAGGCCGAGCATCCGCAGCGGCTCAATCCGGGAGTCCACGCAGGTGATGACGGCCAGGCCGCGCGCTGCGACGCCGAGCTGATGCGGCGCATCCCCTCATCGGCCGCAGGTCCGTGGCGCAGCACGACCTCGCGGCCCAGCGAGGCAGGAGCTGACGCAGGCCGTGGTCGGACACCCGGTGGTTGCCGCGGCCGGCGGCCGCGAACGCGAGCCGCGCGGTGCGGCGTCGGCCAGTGCGCGCAGCATGCCGACCTCGGCGCCGAGGCTGCCACCGCCGGACAAGACCACTGCCGTGCTCACGCCGCTCGCTCAACCCGTCGCAGCGGTCCGTCGGTGGGCGAGGTGACCGCCCAGCAGCCCGCCGACAGCGAGGGTCAAGGTGCCGGCGAACCCGATCCACTGCCCACGACGCAACCGCCCAGTCATGCGGTCCTTGAGCGAGACGGCCTGGCATACCAATGCCAGCGTGTTCGCGGACGCGTGAACGACTGCAATCCGTCGCTGCCGGTCGCTCAACTCGGCGTAGTCGACGAGGCCGGCGGCGATAGCTGGGATGGCACTCACAATGCCGATGCCGGTGAGCACAGCGGCAGAGTTCTCGGTGCGCGGCAGGCAATCGAGCCAGCCGGCGGACACCCACGCACCGATCGGGATCTGCACCAGCATCGGATGGGCGGAGTGGCCGAGCGGCTGCCCCGCCAAGGCTGCGCGTACCTTCCCCGCTGGCAAGGCTGCGGCTAGTGCGTCGAGCGCGCGAGCGGGGCCGTCGAAGATGCGGACATTCCCGAGGTCATCGATCTGGTCGAACGGCTTCATACGTTTCCCCGATGTCTTACATGCAACTCCTGCAACTCCCTGCAGAGGGAGCCACCGGACGC
>JBBSVL010000423.1:0-2111 GCA_038233595.1 Propionibacteriales bacterium
AGCCTTGTTTCCGCTCGCAACACCCAACCGATGGAGGATCGTCATGACAACACTGAGAAGACGTAGCGGCCTGGCGGTCACGGCCGTTGCCGTGGCCGCGGCGATGACGGTCTCCGCGTGCGGGAGCTCGTCAGGTGGAGGTGCGGCTGCGACTGCCACCAAGGACACCAGCGCCCCCGGCGTGACCAAGACCTCGATCATCCTCGGCACGACCCAGCCACTGACCGGGCCCGCCGCGCCCGGGTACTCCAAGATCAGTGCTGCGATGACGGCGTACTTCAACTTCGTCAACGACAACGGTGGGATCAACGGCCGCAAGATCAAGCTCCTCGTCGAGGACGACGGCTACAACCCCACCAACACTGCGACCAAGACGCGCCAGCTGGTGCTGCGCGACAAGGTCTTCGCGATGGTGGGGGCGCTCGGCACTCCGACCCACACCGCGGTCCTGGACTTCCTGAAGCAGAACAAGGTGCCCGACCTTTTCGTCGCGTCAGGCAGTCGCAGCTGGAACCAGCCCGACAAGTACCCCACCACCTTCGGCTGGCAGCCCGACTACACCGTCGAGGGGAAGGTGCTCGGGGACTACATCAAGAAGAACTTCTCGGGCAAGAAGGTCTGTAGCTTCGGCCAGGGCGACGACTTCGGCACCGACGGCGCCCAGGGTGTGGAGCTCACGCTGGGCAAGGGCTCACTCGCCTCCAAGCAGACCTACACCCCGACGAACACCAATGTGGCACCGCAGATCGGCGCGCTGAAGTCGGCCGGCTGTCAGGTGGTCACCTCGTTCACGGTGCCCGGCTTCACTGCGCTGGCCCTCGGTACGGCGGCCAAGCTCAAGTACCAGCCGCAGTGGGTCATCTCCAATGTCGGCGCGGACATCGGCACCCTGAAGGGCTTCCTCAAGGACGCCACGACCCCGCTGCTCGAGGGTGTCGTCAGCGATGCGTACCTGCCGTTGACCACCGACACGAGCAACAGCTGGACCAAGCTGTTCTTGAAGGTGGACCAGAAGTACAACAAGTCCGCCGCTTACGACGGCAACGTGGAGTACGGCATGGCACTGGCCTACACGACCGTGCAGGCGATCAAGGCTGCCGGGTCGAACCTGACTCGCGGGTCCCTCCTGGCCGCCCTCAACAAGGGCGGGTTCACCGGACCCGGCCTGGTGCCGTTCAGGTTCTCCAAGACCGACCACGCCGGCTACGCCGGCACCCAGGTCGTCAAGGTCCACAACGGCAAGGCCTCGACCACCGGGCCGGTCTACACGACCGACGACTCCAGTGCGCCGCTGACCAAGTACTCCACGACGCCGCCCGAGGCGCCTTCCAACGGGCTACCCCAGTGACCCCGCTTCGGCGATGAGGCTGCGCCGCGGGACCGGGCTACCCCGGTCCCGCGGGACCAGGTTCTCTCACCCGAGCCACGTACAACCAGTAGTTCTCCGCACGCCCCTGTAGCGCGACGTCGAGTGCGCATGCCGCGACATTGCCGAAGACCGAGCGAACCGCGGTCTCCAGCTCGCACGCCTCGTCGGCCGACCAGACCACCAGGGCTCCCCCCGGGGCGATCGCGGCACGGCACACCGACAGGAACGACTCCTGGTAGAGCGCCGCGTTGGCGTCGTACACCAGGTAGCCGGGGCCGTTGTCGACGTCCAGCAGCACCAGGTCGTACGACGCAGCGGCGGCATCGGCCAGCGCCGCCGCGATGTCTGCCACCGTGACAGTGAGCCGCTCGTCGGCCAGGAACTGGGGGCCGTGCGGGATCGTGCCGTCTCGCATCCAGCCGACCAGGGCGTCCTCGATCTCCACGACGTTCAGGTGCTCGACCCGGGAGTCGGCGAGCACCTCGTGCATCGTGAAGCCGAGGCCCAGGCCGCCCACCAGCACTCGGCGCGGGCGTTCGACGAGCTCGAGGGCCTGCGTCGCGAGGGCCGCCTCGGTCGAGGTCTCCGCGGTGTCCATCACCAAGACCCCGTTGACCCGGAGCTCGAGCGCGGTCGATCCGATGTCGCCACCTCGCTGACGAAGCACGAGCTCGCCTCGCTCGGACTCCGCGCGGGCCACCTCGACCGGTGCCGGAGGCAGAACGTCCATGCGGCCATTCTC
>JBBSVL010000424.1:0-2102 GCA_038233595.1 Propionibacteriales bacterium
AGAGAACCTCCTGGCCGGGGCCGACCAGGGCCGCCAGGGCCAGCACGTTGGCCATCGACCCGGTGGGGGCGAACAGCGCGGCCTCCTTGCCGAACAGGGCGGCCACCCGCTCCTGGAGCTCGAGGACGGTCGGGTCCTCGGCGTAGACATCGTCGCCCACCTCGGCTTCGGCCATCGCCTTGCGCATCCCGGGCGTCGGCCGGGTCAGGGTGTCGGAGCGGAGGTCGACCAGGTGCATGCGCACCACGCTAGTGCCAGGTTCCGCACCGTGGTTTGCCGCCATGCACCAGAGGGCACAACAAGGCACGCCCACGCACCAGGAGGAACCAATGCGGAAGCGGCAACCAGGACATCGACATCCGCAAGGTGCTCCTCCGTCACGGGCGGAAACCTCGTGGTCCAGGTCCACGGCTGCTTCGCGGACAACGCCAAGGTGAAGATCCTCTACTCGCAGACCGAGAACTTATGCAACGAGCACGATGAAGGACCCCACAGCCCGCGACAAGGTGACCATCGGCAAGTGGACCCAGGACCTCTGAGATCCTGACTGCGCTCAGGCCTTGCGGAGCATCTCGGCGACGAGGAACGACAGCTCCAGGGACTGCACCCGGTTCAGCCGCGGGTCGCAGGCCGACTCGTAGCGGTTGCCGAGGTCGACCTCGAGCAGCTCCTCGCCACCACCGACGCACTCGGTGACGTCGTCACCGGTGAGTTCGACGTGGACCCCGCCCGGCCACGTGCCCAGCGAGCGGTGCACGTCGAAGAAGCCCTGCACCTCCTCGATCACGTCGTCGAACCGGCGCGTCTTGTAGCCGGACGAGGCCTCGAAGGTGTTCCCGTGCATCGGGTCGCACACCCACCCCACCTCGACTCCGGCGGCGGTGACCTTCTCCACCAGCGCCGGCAGGGCGTCGCGGATCCGGCCTGCGCCCATCCGGGTGATGAACGTCAACCGGCCGGCCTCGTGGTCGGGGTTGAGCCTGCCCGCCAGCGCGATCGCGTCGTCTGCGCTGGTGGTGGGGCCGAGCTTCACCCCGATCGGGTTGCTGATCTGGCTGAGCAGCTCGACGTGTGCACCGCCCAGCTGCCTGGTGCGCTCACCGATCCAGACGAAGTGCCCCGAGACGTCGTACGGCGCCTGGGTGCGTGAGTCGATCCGGGTCATCGCGTGCTCGTACTCCAGCACCAGCGCCTCGTGGCTGGAGTGGAAGTCGACCCGGTGGAACTCGTCGGGGTCGGCGCCGATCGCGCGCATGAACCGCATCGCCCGGTCGATCTCCTTGGCGACCGCCTCGTAGCGGGCCCCGGCGACGCTGTCGCGAACGAAGTCGGTGTTCCAGGTGTGCACTTGGCGCAGGTCGGCGTACCCGCCGGTGACGAAGGCGCGCACCAGGTTCAGCGTGGCGGCCGAGGAGTTGTAGACGTCGACGAGTCGCTGGGGATCCGGCCGGCGCGCCTCGAGGGTGAAGTCGAAGCCGTTGACCGCGTCGCCCCGGTAGGCCGGAAGGGTGACGCCCGCGCGGGTCTCCAGGTCCGAGGAACGCGGCTTGGCGTACTGTCCCGCGATCCGGCCGAGCTTCACCACCGGCACCGAGCCGGCATAGGTGAGTACGACGGCCATCTGCAGCAGCACCCGGAGCTTGTTGCGCACGTTGTCGGCGGTGACGCCGTCGAAGGTCTCGGCGCAGTCGCCGCCCTGGAGCAGGAACGCCTGCCCGCGCGCGACGGCAGCCAGCTTGTCCTTCAGCTCGTCGCACTCACCGGCGAAGACCAATGGTGGGAGCTTGCGCAGCCGGGCAACTGCGGCGTCGACCGCGAGCGGGTCCGGGTAGGTCGGCTGCTGCGCCGCCCCCAGGGCGTGCAGGGCGGCAAGATCGGGGATGGACGTCGACACGGCGCAAGCCTACGCGGGACCAATGCCACCTCCGGCTGAGATCCCACCCCCGCTCTCGTCGAGATGTGCGAAAAGCCCCCGCGAGTTGTGCGAAACGCACCGTGCAGCCGAGCGCTTGGCACATCTCAAGGGTTCACTTGGCACATCTCAGCGGGGCGTTTGGCACACCTCAACGGAGTCAGCCGAAGAAGACCTCGGCCTCGGCGTA
>JBBSVL010000425.1:0-2090 GCA_038233595.1 Propionibacteriales bacterium
CCGCGACTGGGTGCCCCGCCGCGCGGGCCTGGTGTTGCGCTGCGCGGTGCCACGCGGGCGTGGCCGGCGACCGCCGGGTGAACCGGGGCGCGGGGTGGGGCGGGAGCTCGGCATCGCTCAGCCCTGGTACCGGGGGAAGGCACCGCTGCCGGCGTACCTGGCCATGTCGGCCAGCTGCTCCTCGATCCGGAGCAGCTGGTTGTACTTGGCGACCCGCTCGGACCGGGCCGGGGCACCGGTCTTGATCTGGCCGCAGTTGGTGGCGACCGCGAGGTCGGCGATGGTGACGTCCTCGGTCTCCCCCGAACGGTGGCTGATCATGCAGCGGTAACCGTTGCGGTGTGCCAGCTCCACGGCGTCGAGGGTCTCGGTCAGCGACCCGATCTGGTTGACCTTGACCAGCAGGGAGTTGGCCTGCCCACCGCTGATGCCGCGCTGGATTCGCTCGACGTTGGTCACGAACAGGTCGTCGCCAACGATCTGCACCTTGGCACCGAGCTCGTCGGTGAGCGTCTTCCAGCCGACCCAGTCGTCCTCGTCGAGCGGGTCCTCGAGGCTGACGATGGGGTACGACGAGACCAGGTCGGCGTAGTACGCGGTCAGCTGCTTCGCGGTCTTCTTCTTGCCCTCGAAGGCGTACTTGCCCTTCTCGAAGAACTCACTGGCGGCCACGTCCATGGCCAGCGCGATGTCCTTGCCGAGGGTGAGACCGGCGCTCTTCACCGCCTCCGCGATCAGGTCGAGGGCGGCTCGGTTGCTCTTCAGGTCGGGCGCGAAGCCACCCTCGTCGCCGAGCCCGGTGGACAAGCCCTTCTTCTTCAACACCGACTTCAGTGCGTGATAGACCTCGGCGCCCTGCCGCAGCGCCTCCGCGAACGTGGGCGCACCGATCGGCGCGATCATGAACTCCTGGATGTCGACGTTGGAGTCGGCATGCGAGCCGCCGTTGAGGATGTTCATCATCGGCACCGGGAGCAGGTGGGCATTGGGGCCACCGACGTAGCGGTAGAGCGGGAGCTCGGCCGACTGAGCTGCCGCGTGCGCCACCGCGAGCGAGACCCCGAGGATCGCGTTGGCGCCCAGGTCGGTCTTGTTCGGCGTCCCGTCCAGGTCGAGCATGATCTGGTCGACCGCCCGCTGGTCGGCAGCGTCCTCGTCCTCGATCGCGGGGGCGATCTGGTCGAGCACCGCGGCGACCGCCTTGGTGGCGCCCAAGCCGTGGTAGCGATCGCCGCCGTCGCGCAGCTCGACCGCCTCGAACGCACCGGTGGAAGCACCGCTGGGCACCGCCGCGCGACCTTGCGCTCCGTCGTCGAGGAACACCTCGACCTCGACCGTGGGGTTTCCTCGGGAGTCGAGGATCTCGCGGGCGTGTACTTCTTCGATCAGGGCCACGGCTCTTGCTCCTGGGGAGGTGCGGACGGGGTGCCGACTACCGCGTCAGCCTAACCGCGTACGACGGACGAACCCGGCATCCCTCGCCCGGCGACCACACTCTCGGTCTGCCACGATGCTGACTGAACCCGGCGACTCCGGGCCACGAGACTGGGGCTGGCCGTAAACAGGTTGGGGTACCCGGTCCCCCGAGGTTGGCTGGGATGATGACACAGAACCCGATCCGCGTCGGACGCGCGAACGACCCGGCGCGCTACCTCGCCACCGACCAGACCGTCTGGTTCCAGGAGGTGCCTGCGGCACCCACGGAGGAGCAGCTGATCGGCCTTCCCGCGAAGCAGCGCTTCGCCGCGGACGTCGACAGCTCCGACCCCGAGACCTACCCCGGCGTCTATGGCGTCTTCCCGCTGACGCTGTCGGTCCCCGGGCCGGAGGGTGCTGCCCGTCAGGTGCCGTGCGCGGGGCTCACCTACGTGGGCGTGCACCCCGACCACCGGCGCAAGGGCGTGCTCACCGCGATGCTCCGCCACCACGTCGAACAGGTGCACGAGGAGGAGGGCACCTATGTCTCGGCGCTGCACGCGAGCGAGCCGGCCATCTACGGCCGCCACGGCTACGGCCTCGCCTCGCTGGAGCTTCAGGTGAACCTGGGGCGGGGTACGTCGTTCACCGCGCCGCATCTGGAGGAGGCGGCC
>JBBSVL010000426.1:0-2026 GCA_038233595.1 Propionibacteriales bacterium
CTGGCGGGTGTGCGCAGTCGTGCGCCCATCCAGCAACGGTCATCACGGTGCTCACGGTCACCGGCGCGGGAACGCGCGCTTTGCGGCAGAAGCGGATGACCGACGCCGCCGCAAGTCGCAGTAACCGCCAGCCAGAAGTGCTGTGCCCCTGCTGACGCCGACGAGTCGGCGTAGGCAGTCGGCGTGTATGAGACGGTGTTTGGTCTCGTCCGGAGTGCCGTCCTCCCGCACAACGATGTACTTCTTGACCAGCGCCTTGCGGGTGGCCGTCAGCCACTGTTCCCACTCGCGTGGGCTTTGCGGCGGGCGGTCTGCGTGCAGCAGAAGTCCCTGACAGAGGGCGCAGCGACCGCCTGCACCAACATCAGGCGCAGACTGGTCCTGTCCATGAGCAGGGGCGTTCCCTGCCGCCGCCGAGCGGCCCAGTAGTCGGACAAGGCGGGTTCGTCTGGGGACGAGGCGCCTCCGACCAACTGGTGCCGGACGATCTTCGTCCAGGCGAACTTGGCGAGGTAGGCGCCGCTCTCGCGATCACCGACCACCGACCTGTCTTGACGGTCGCCGCTGTCCGACCCTGCCGGACATCCGCACATGCCGCGAGCCACGCTACTGCCGATGAGCAGCACCCTCGCCGCGATGGCGCTGCCTGATCGTTCCATTGAGCGATTCACCTCGGACGTGGTGACCGATTTGCTGTGCCCGAGATCGTCACTGCGAAGACGCAGTGGAGACACAGCCCCGACCGCGATCGGTCGGGGCTGTGTCTGGTTGCGGTAGGGCGTCGCGAAGGACTTTCTCCTACCCCACTCAGATCAACATCCCGCCGATGGGCTGGCGAGGGCAGGATCAGCCGCCGCCGCAGCTGGACTGGATGCCGTGACCGGTCTGGCGGTTGCTGAGACACGGCGCTTGCGCCTTGTCAAGGAGTGCGAAGCCCTGCCCGGCCTGGTAGTTGCCGTTGGCGCCCGGCGCCGGAACTGTCCCGGGCGGCAGGAACGTCCACTCGAACTTATCCTCCGGGATGATGTAGATGTACGCCCAGTTTCCAACCGTCTTGTAGATCCAGATTGGTGCGTTCGGGACCTGAATCGGCGTCACTCCGGAGATGTCTGGCGCCGGACGTGACGCGTTGAAGCAGTCGAGCGCCCACGCCGGTCCTGCCATAAACAGCATCGAGCCGGTCAGACCAGCGACAGCCAAAAATTTACGCAGCACAATTACCCCCAAGATTCCTGCCGCACGAGCGGCAGCCCCCGTCGGCACCACCCCGGTGCCGCCTAGCGCATTAGAGCACTGTCTTGGAGCTGAAGCAACCCCCCGCGTTGACTCACCAAAATGCGCGCGAAGGGTGGGTCGTTGACTCATCTACCAAAGCGCGCGTAGAGCGCGCCTACCAGGCTGGTGGTCGGCCGGCCGGTAGGTCCCGAGCATGGAACTCACGATGGGCCAGCGGCAGGCTGTGCGCTCGGGTCTGTACGCTGGTCGTGATTCGACCCAGTGAGTATGGAGCGAAATGGTGAAGCCTGTCAAGAGCCGTGGGTATGACTCGCCCGTGCGCCGGGAGCGGGCGCGGCAGACGCGGCTGGCGATCGTGCGTGCGGCCCACGCCCGCTTCGTCGAGGTCGGCTACGCCTCGACCACCCTGGCGGCGGTCGCGGCCGACGCCGGTGTGTCGGTCGACACCGTCTACGACGCCTTCGGCAGCAAGCGCGGCCTGCTCACCGCCGTCATGGACGTCAACGTCGGCGGCGACGACGAGCCGGTCGCCGTCCTGGACCGTGAGCTGCCGCGGCGGATGCGCGCTGAGACCGACCAGCGCACTCAGCTCGCGCTGTTCGCCGTCGGGCTCGCCGGCGAGCTCGAGCGCATGCGCCCGCTGGACGACGTGCTCCGCAGCGCAGCGGCGGCCGATCCCGATGTCGCCGCAGCAAGGCGTCTCCAAAACGATGTCCAGCGGCACGCCGCGATGACCACCGTCGTCGGCTGGATCGCCGACCGAGGACCGCTGCGAGAAGGTCTGGATGTC
>JBBSVL010000427.1:0-1997 GCA_038233595.1 Propionibacteriales bacterium
CAGATCAAGACCCACTACTACGTCGTGCACACCGACGTGAACCCGTCCGGCATCGTCCCGAAGGGTCCAGACACCACGGGTTGGGTGACCCCGCACGGCCGGGACAAGCGCTGAGCCGTTGAGCTGTCGGTCAGCTGTTCGCTAGCGCCTCCTCCAGGAGCTTCACCGACGCAGCGAGGTCGTCGTGCTCGAACGCCGGGACGTTGTACTTCGCCCGGTGCTCGGTCGAGGTGTCGGTCCAGTCGTAGGTCAGGGTGACCCTGGTCTTCGAGTCGCCGTCGGGCTCGAGGTCCCAGCGCCAGACCCAGCCGAGCACCTCGCCGTCGACCGGCGCCACGGCCCACGCGATCCGGCGGTTGGGCTCGAACTCGGTGACGTGGTTGTCGGTCTGGTACTCCTGCACGTGCCCGTCGCTGCGATGCGCCATGTTCATCCGGAAGACCTGGCCGGTCTTGGTGATCGGCGCGTCCTCCTCGTCGGTTCCGACCATGCCGGACGCATCGACCTCATGATGGCGGTGCGGAGTGGCGAGCAGGTCGAAGACGACTGCGGTCGGCACGGGAACGGTGACGGTCACACTCATGCTGGTGTCGGACACGCCTGACAGTAAAGCAGCCGGTCGGACCGGGCACTCAGCCCGCGTCGGTCTCCGCCGCGGCCTTGAGCTTGGCGAGTGTCGCCCGGATGCCGGCGCGGTTTCGCTGCGGGAAGCCGGCCAGCACCAGAGGGAGCGACGTCGGCCCGTGGTAGTAGCTGTAGTCGAACGACTCGGTGACCCGGGTGCCGCCGCCCTCGGTCGGCGAGAGCTCATAGCGCCAGCGGTGCAGCCCGAAGTGCCGCCACGCGATCAGCCGGCCCTCCTCGAACTCGACCACGCGGTTGCGGATCTTGTACGGCAGCCCGAACAGCTTCATGTCCATCCCGAAGCCGGCACCCTCGTGCAGCCGCTCGGGTCCCTGTACGACGTCGCGCACCGAGCCCGACCCGTCGATCCGGGGGTGCTGGCGCGGGTCGGCCAGGATCGCGAAGACGGTGTCGGGCGGTGCCTCGATGGTGATGGACTCGGAGACGATGCGGCTGCTCATGGCCTCAGCCTAGATTGGCGAGCCGGCGGGGTGAGCGGCTACCTTGGTGTTCCGATGGCTGTGGTCCCGGTCACAGCCGCGCCC
Source organism: Propionibacteriales bacterium (assembly GCA_038233595.1). Taxonomy (GTDB): domain Bacteria; phylum Actinomycetota; class Actinomycetes; order Propionibacteriales; family Nocardioidaceae; genus Marmoricola. The sequence continues at coordinate 1,170 of JBBSVL010000427.1, forward strand.
AACAGCGGCTGCCCTGCACGACACCCCTGTGCAGCAGGTCGCGACCCCGTCCCCTCCGGGACCTGCGGAGACCCCGCCGCCCGGCGACACGAAGGAGTGCAGGTGAGCTCTCAACCCGACTTCGGGCCCGACCTCGTGGAGGTCTTTGGCCCCTCCCAGCAGGATGGCGGCCCCCACCTGGTGCAGCTGCTCACCCCCGAGGGTGAGCGCGTCGAGCACCCCGACTTCAGCTTCGACGGCGGCCCAGGCGGCGCCGAGGGCGAGGCCGAGACGATTCGTGGCTTCTACCGGGACATGGTGCTGACCCGCCGCATCGACACCGAGTCCACCGCATTGCAGCGCCATGGTGAGCTCGGCATCTGGGCACAGCTGCTCGGTCAGGAGGCGGCCCAGATCGGCTCCGGTCGCGCACTCCGCCCGCAGGACTACGTCTTCCCGACCTATCGCGAGCACGGCGTGGCCTGGTGCCGCGGGCTCGACCCGCTCCGGCTGCTCGGGCTGTTCCGCGGTGTCGACCAGGGCTCGTGGGACCCCAACGTCAACAACTTCGGCAACTACACGATCGTGATCGGCGCCCAGACGCTGCACGCGACCGGCTACGCGATGGGCGTCCAGCGTGACGGCGCGGTCGGCACCGGCGAACCCGACCGGGACACCGCCGTGGTGGCCTACTTCGGTGACGGGGCGAGCAGCCAGGGCGACGTCAACGAGTCGTTCATCTTCGCCGCGTCGTACAACGCCCCGGTGGTGTTCTTCTGCCAGAACAACCAGTGGGCGATCTCGGAGCCGATCGAGCGGCAGAGCCGGATCCCGCTCTACCAGCGCGCC
>JBBSVL010000428.1:0-1970 GCA_038233595.1 Propionibacteriales bacterium
CTCATCGAGGAGCTGATGCGCGAGACCGGCACGCGTTCGGAGCTGACCGACGCCTGCCATGCCCGGTTCAGGGAAGCAGGCGAACGCTACGGAGCGGACGCCGGCGAGATGACCGTCTGCAGATTGATCGAGGACGACGCCCGCATCGACCTACGAGCCGAAGGCGACTGGGTGGCGCCCTGGGAAGTCACGCACGACGAGGGGATCTGATCGCCTGGGGGTCTGGCGGTGCCGTCTGTGCCGGCCCGATACTGGGCGTGTGAACCAGACCGGACGCCCGCTGGTCGGGGGGCGCCGCAAGATCGCGCCGTACGACGTGCCGGACCACCCCGGCGACGCCACGCACGCGGCGCTCGTCGAGTACGCCGCGGTCAAGGCTGCGAGCCTGAACCAGCACGTCATCGGATATGGAGCGCTCGCCGAAGACGGGTGGGCAGCGCGTGGGTTGCCGGCGCCCGATCTTCCCCGGATGCGGCGCTACCGGTTGGACCGGGTCCGCGCGCAGCTGCGGCGTCACGACGTCGCAGGCATCCTGCTGTACGACCCGATCAACGTTCGCTACGCGACGGACTCAACCGACATGCAGGTGTGGTGCACGCATAACCCGGTCCGCTACGTCTGGGTGTCCACCGACGGACCCGTCGTGCTGTGGGACTTCCACAACTGCGAGCATCTCTCCTACCACCTCGACCTGGTCGATGAGATCCGACACGGCCAGTCCTGGTTCTACTTCGGCAACGGTCCGCGGGTCGCAGAGATGGCGGCCCGGTGGGCCGCCGAGCTCGCCGACGTCATCCGAGGAAGCGGATCATCGAGCGGTGAGCGCGTGCGGATCGCAGTCGACCGACTCAACCCGGCAGGTGCACCGGCTCTGGCCTCATCGGGCATCGACATCGTCGACGGCGAGGAGATCATGGAGCTGGCGCGATCTGTGAAGTCAGCCGACGAGATCAGCGCGATGCGCCGCTCGATCGGCGCCTGCGAAGCAGCGGTCGGCGTGATGGAGGATGCCCTGCGTCCGGGCATGACCGAGAATGACCTGTGGGCGATCCTGCACGCTGAGAACATCCGACGAGGCGGCGAGTGGATCGAGACCCGACTGCTGTCCTCGGGCCCGCGGACCAACCCATGGTTCCAGGAGTCCTCCGCGCGGACGATCGAGAGCGGTGACCTGGTCGCGTTCGACACCGACCTGATCGGCCCATACGGCTACTGCTGCGACATGTCGCGTACCTGGCTCGCCGGTGCCGGGCCAGCCAGCGTGGAGCAACGCGCGCTCTTCGCGATGGCACGCGACCAGATCGCCGAGAACATCACGATGCTCCGAGCCGGGCGCAGCTTTCGTGAGCTGTCCTCAGCGTCGCATTCGTTGGCGGCCGACTGCGCGCCGAACCGCTACTCGGCGCTCTTCCACGGCATCGGGCTGTGCGACGAGTACCCCTCGATCCCCTACCCCGAGGACTGGGACGGGTCCGGGTACGACGGCGAGCTCGTCGCTGGGATGACAGTGTGTGCGGAGAGCTACGTAGGCCGGCTCGGCGGACACGAGGGCGTCAAGCTCGAGGAACAGGTGCTCATCACCGACACCGGCAGCGAAGTCTTGTCCACCTACCCGTTCGACCCGATGCTCGACAGCTGATCGCTGCCTCACCGCCCCAGCTCGACGCCTATGTGCGCGGTGGCAGTGTGCGCTCGCTCCAACGCATCGTTTGACCTCCGCGCAGGCGGCTGAGGCGTGCGCCAACCCGTCGATCGCAACCCCCACCGCGGCTTCTGGATCATCGACGAACGGACCCTCCGCCACGGTCAGCTGCCGACGGCTCTCCTGCTCGCGCAACCATGTGGACCAAGGACCCCCATCACGTGGTGCGCCTCGGCAGGTCCTGCCGGGCCGACGACCCGCAGCGCACGGTCCGCAGCCGCGACAGCTTCGCGAGCCTCGTGGACGGTCACGGTAGTCTGCGCAGCAA
>JBBSVL010000429.1:0-1949 GCA_038233595.1 Propionibacteriales bacterium
CGAGGAGGCGGTTGCCGAGATCAAGGGCAAGCTCGACCGCTTCAACGTGATCTCGGAGGAGCTCGGCGCCCCCGACGCCGACTACGACAAGCTCCTGGGCGAGATGGGCGACCTGCAGACCGATCTCGACCACGCCAACGCCTGGGACCTCGACAGCAGGCTGGACCAGGCGATGGACGCGCTGCGCTGCCCGCCGCCCGAGGTGCTGGTGGACAACCTCTCCGGTGGCGAGCGACGCCGGGTGGCGCTGTGCAAGCTGCTGCTCCAGCAGCCCGACCTGCTGCTGCTCGACGAGCCCACCAACCACCTCGATGCCGAGTCGGTGCAGTGGCTCGAGGGTCACCTCGCGTCCTACCCGGGAGCCGTCCTGGCGGTCACCCACGACCGGTACTTCCTGGACAACGTGGCGCAGTGGATCCTCGAGCTCGACCGGGGCCAGGCGCATCCCTACGAGGGCAACTACTCGACGTACCTGGAGACCAAGCAGGGCAGGCTGAAGGTCGAGGGGCAGAAGGACGCCAAGCGCGCCAGAATGCTGGCCAAGGAGCTGGAGTGGGTGCGTTCCAACCCCAAGGCCCGGCAGGCCAAGAGCAAGTCCCGGCTCTCGCGATACGAGGAGCTGGCTGCCGAGGCCGACCGGATGCGCAAGATCGACACCTCCGAGATCAACATCCCGGCCGGTCCGCGACTCGGCGACGTCGTGCTGGAGGCCGAGCACCTGGACAAGGGGTTCGGTGACCGGCCGTTGATCCACGACCTTGGGTTCACGCTCCCCCGGGCCGGCATAGTTGGGGTGATCGGCCCCAACGGCGTGGGCAAGACCACGCTGTTCCGGATGATCGTGGGCGACGAGGTCCCCGACAGCGGCGAGCTCAAGGTCGGGCAGACCGTCAAGCTCTCCTACGTCGACCAGAGCCGCGGCGGACTCGACGGGCAGAAGAACGTCTGGGAGGTCGTCTCCGACGGCCTGGACTTCATCAAGGTCGCCAACTTCGAGATGAACTCACGTGCCTACGTCGCCTCGTTCGGGTTCAAGGGCCCGGACCAGCAGAAGAAGGCAGGAGTGCTCTCCGGTGGCGAGCGCAACCGGCTCAACCTGGCGCTGACCCTGAAGATGGGCGGCAACCTGCTGCTGCTCGACGAGCCCACCAACGACCTCGACGTGGAGACACTGTCCTCGCTCGAGGACGCCCTGCTCGACTTCCCGGGCTGCGCCGTGGTGACGTCTCACGACCGGTGGTTCCTGGACCGTGTGGTCACCCACATCCTGGCCTGGGAGGGCGACGAGGAGGACTCCGCCACGTGGTTCTGGTTCGAGGGCAACTTCGCGGCCTACGAGGAGAACAAGATCGAGCGTCTCGGTGCAGACGCCGCGCGTCCGCACCGGGTCACGCACCGCAGGCTGACCCGCGACTGAGGGTCAGCGGATGTCGGCGGCGACCGGTTTGCCGGCGAGCAGCCGGTCGCTGACCAGGTTCATCACCCGGCCCATCGCGGCGTAGTCGTCGTCGGCGGCCAGGTCCACCAGGTTGCGACGTACGCCGTCCACGTGCATCTGTGACGCGTCGGCCAGCAGGTCGAGACCGGCCTGGGACATCACCGCCTCGACGCCCCGGCCGTCGTCGGCGGCCGCCGAGCGGGAGAGTAGCCCGGCGTGCTCCATCCGGGCGACGGTGTGGGTCACCCGGCTCCGGGAGTGGCACAGCGCGTCGGCGAGCAGGGCCATCCGCATCCGGTGGTCGGGCACCTCGGACAGCCGGACCAGGATCTCGTACTCGGTCAGCGAGATGCCGTGCTCGACCCGGAGGTCACGGTCCAGCCGGTCCATCAACAGCTGGGTGCCCATGACGAATGCGCGCCAGGTCTGCTGCTGGTCCTGGTCCAGCCACCTGGTCTCGTCTCTGGGCGTCATGCGGTGAGTCTAGGTGAGCGGTGCTGTCCGGTTCGTC
>JBBSVL010000430.1:0-1948 GCA_038233595.1 Propionibacteriales bacterium
CGCGAGGTCCATCGCGCCGGGTTCCTCGGGGTTGGGGAAGGCCACCGTAGGAAAGTCCGGGTCGGGCTCGGCCTGTTGTACGACGACGTGCGCGGGCGGGAAGCCGGCGCGGGACAGCACGGCACCGGCCGTCGTACCCCCCACACCGTGCAGCGGCGTGTAGACCAGCGTCAGGTCACGAGGGCCGTCGTCGACCAGCCCGACCACGGTGTCGACGTACCTGTCCACGAGCTCGTCGCCGAGCAGCTCGCCACCGCCTCCGCGGGGCACCAGGGACAACGCCTCGACCGCCGCGATCTGCGCTGCGATCTCTGCGTCGGCCGGCGGCACGATCTGGCTGCCGTCGCCGAGGTAGACCTTGTAGCCGTTGTCCTGCGGGGGGTTGTGGCTGGCGGTGACCATCACGCCTGCGACGCAGCCGAGGTCACGGATCGCGTAGGCCAGCACCGGGGTCGGCAGCGGCCGGGGGAGCGTGAACGCCTTCAGCCCGGCCCCGGTCATCACCTCGGCGGTGTCGCGGGCGAAGACGTCGGAGTTGTGGCGGGCGTCGTACCCGATCACGACGGAGTCGTCCGGTCCGGCGCCGTTCGCCCGGAGGTAGGCCGCGAGCCCGGCGGCGGTACGGATCACCACAACGCGGTTCATCCGGTTCGGGCCTGCTCCCAACGCACCCCGGAGACCGGCGGTGCCGAACTCCAGGTCGCCGGCGAAGCGGTCGGCGAGGTCCTCCGTCGCGGCCCGGTCGCCCGCCTCCGCACGCGCGGTCAGGTTCTCGAGCTCGCTGCGGGTCCGGGGGTCGGGGTCGTCTGCTGCCCAGGCGTGGGCGCGCTCGACGAGGTCAGCGTCCGGTGTCGTCTCACTCACGTGGGCAACCTACCGAGGTGCGTCACGACACGCAGAACTCGTTGCCCTCGGGGTCGAGCATTCCGGTGGCGTAGAAGCCGTGGTCTGGGTGGTCGGTGACGTTGCGGACGGTCGCGCCGAGCGCCAGCAGCTCGACCACCTTGGCGTCGACCAGCCGCTTGCGGACGTCGTACGGCGTGGTGGCCCGGTCGGCGACGAACACGTCGAGGTGGAGACGGTTCTTGAGGGTCTTGGTCTCCGGCACTATCTGGAACCAGATCTTCGGCCCGTTGCCGGCCGGGTCGAAGATCCTGTCGGAGCCGTCACCGTCCGGGTCGAGCTCGTCGTCGGGCACGCCCACGGAGCGGTAGTAGTCGTTCCAGGTCGCGAACCCGTCGGGCGGTGGTTGCACCTCGTAGCCCAGGAGCGGGGCCCAGAAGGTGACGAGCCGGGACGGGTCCACGCTGTCGATGGTGAGCTGCCAGGTGGTCATTGGTCGATGCTCACGGATCACTGGTCGATACTCGACATGTCCCCGTAGCGGTCGCCGGCGACGGCGTCGCGCGGCACCGCCGTGGTCAGCTCGGCCAGATCGTCCGCGTTCAGTCGTACGCCGGCCGCCGCGGCGTTCTCCTCGAGGTACCTCACGCGCTTGGTACCTGGGATCGGCACGATGTCGTCGCCCTGGGCGAGCACCCAGGCGAGTGCGAGCTGGCCCGGTGAGCAGCCTTTGGCCGACGCGAGCTGCCGAATCTTGTCGACCAGCACCAGGTTCGCGTCGAGCGACTCGCCCTGGAACCGCGGGAAGTACGCCGTACGCCGCGAGTCCCCGTGCTCCAGCGAGTCCTCGGAGGTGACCGCGCCGGTGAGCAGGCCGCGGCCGAGCGGCGAGTAGGGGACCAGGCCGATGCCGAGCTCGCGGATCGTGGGCAGGATCTCGTCCTCGAGGTCGCGGGTGAGCAGATTCTCGTCGCCGGTGCCGTAGAACTCAGACATGCCCATGCAGCCGAGGCCGAGGGTGGAGACGGTGAGTGGCGCGACGGTGCCGAGGGTGCGAGTGCCGATGTCAGTGGGTTCAGTCATAGCACCTAGTCAAGCGCCTCGA
>JBBSVL010000431.1:0-1941 GCA_038233595.1 Propionibacteriales bacterium
GGGTCCGGGAACACGCAGAACTCGTTGCCCTCCGGGTCGGCGAGGACCACCCAGCCCCAGTCCTTGGTGTCCCAGAGCCGGGTCGCGCCTCGCGCCTCGAACTCCTCGGTCGTCCCGTAGACGTCCCAGTGGATCCGGTTCTTCACGGTCTTCGGCTCCGGGACCGGTGCGAAGTCCATCGTCAGCGCCGGGTCGGGCGTGGCCCCCTCCAGGGTCCAGAAGTCCTGGCCCTCCCAGGTGCGCGGCTCGACGCCGAACGCCTCGCCCCACCAGCGCGCCTGCGCCTCCGGGGCGGCCGAGTCGACCCCGATCCCGTGCAGCCGGTACGCCGGCACCGGGTCCTTGAGGAACGCACAGAACTCACCGCCTTCGGGGTCCTGCATCAGGGTCCACTCGAAGCCGCTCTCCTGCGAGGCAAGCAGCACGCCGGCGCCGAGTGCGACCAGGTCGTCGACGGCCTCGGCGTACACGTCCAGGTGCACGCGGTGCTTGACCGTCTTCGGCTCGGGCACCGGGCAGATCGCGATGCCCTGGTACTCGTGCTCCCCGATGACGTCGCAGTCGTCGGGGAAACGCGGATCGCTGCGCACCGCCTCAGCACCGACCACGGCCGCCCAGAAGGTGGCGGTCGAGCCGGCGTCCCCGTAGGTGTCCATGCAGAGCTCCTTGAACCGCGCCATGCGCGCGAGACTACGTGGTCCCGGTCCGTACAGTTGCCGCCGTGACTCCCCCCGAAGCCACCCCCTCGAGCCCTCCCGCCTCTGCCTGGGCCCACGGCCTGGCGACGTACGCCGGTGACGCGGTGCTGGACGTCTGGTTCCCGGCCCCGGCGCTCGGCGGGCCGGACCGGTCCAAGCCCTCCGACGAGCTGACCTCGCTGGCCGTCGATGATCTGGTCCGCGGCGTACGAGGCGCCGCAGTGACGGTGCACACGGACGACCTGCAGGCCGCGCCGAAGGACACCCTGGATGTCTGGCTGCGCCTGCACCTGCTCTCCCACCGGCTGGTCGCTCCGCACACGATCAACCTGGACGGCATCTTCGGGCTGCTCAGCAACGTGGTGTGGACCAGTGCCGGACCGTGCGCCGTCGACGGCTTCGAGCAGACCCGGCTGCGGCTCAGGGCTGCCGGGCAGCACGTCACGGTGTTCGGCGTGGACAAGTTCCCGCGGATGGTCGACTACGTGCTGCCCCGCGGTGTTCGTGTGGCCGACGCGGCCCGGGTCCGGCTCGGGGCCCACCTGGCCGCGGGCACCACCGTCATGCACGAGGGCTTCGTGAACTTCAACGCCGGTACGCTGGGCAGCTCGATGATCGAGGGCCGGATCAGCGCCGGCGTCGTGGTCGGCGACGGCTCGGACGTCGGGGGCGGCGCCTCGGTCATGGGCACGCTCTCCGGTGGCGGCAAGCAGGTGATCTCGATCGGCAGACGGTGCCTGGTCGGCGCCAATGCCGGCATCGGCATCTCCCTCGGCGACGACTGCGTGGTCGAGGCCGGCTGCTACGTCACGGCCGGCACAAAGCTGACCGTGCTGGACGCCGACGGCCGGCCCAGCGTGGTCAAGGCCGCGGAGCTCTCGGGCGCGAACAACGTGCTCTTCCGCCGCAACTCGGTGAGCGGCGCGGTCGAGGCCGTCGCCCGGAAGGGCGAAGGCCTCTCCCTGAACACAGCCCTCCATGCGAACTAGAGGGCGTACGTCGAGGCTGTTGGTCTTCCTGGCGGCCCTGGTCGTGGTGGCCGGCGTGGGCGTGGCCATCTTCCGTGGCGTCGGTCCGCTTGCCCGACAGCACTGCACGGCCCAGGTCGGTGCGGTGAAGGTCGACCTGAGCCCGGACCAGGCCCGCTACGCGAGCCTGATCTCCGCGATCGGGGTCAGCCGGGGGCTACCCGCACGCGCGGTCTCGATCGCGCTGGCCGCGGCGTTCCAGGAGTCGAAGCTGA
>JBBSVL010000432.1:0-1937 GCA_038233595.1 Propionibacteriales bacterium
GGTGGAGTTCTTCGACCTGGTGCGCGACCGGCTCGCGCCGGGCGGAGTGGTGGTGGTCAACGTGGGTCACCCGGACGGCTCGACCAAGCTGCAGAAGACCCTCGCGGCGACCATGCGCGCGGTCTTCGGCAACGACCGGGTACTGCGCGACGACAGCGAGGCGACCAACACGATGCTGCTCGGGGTCACCGGCGACCGGGACCCGCGCACCGCCCTGCGGTCGACCGCGGCGACGCTGCCCGCGGACGCCGCGACGGTGCTCACCGCTGCGTCCGGTCGCCTCCGGGACGCCCTCCGGGGCGGTCCTGTCTACACCGATGACAAGGCCCCGGTGGAGTGGCTGGTCGATCTGTCCCTGGCCGACGTCGCGACCGGGAAGTCACCTAGGGACTAGTCGGTGGTCGAGTCGCCCTCGGTCAACGACCGGCCGATCACCTGGTTGGCGGCCCGCTGGAAGCCGGAGACCACCGCCTCCATGGTCAGCTCGCGCAGCCGGGTCATGGTGTGCTCGAACCTCGCCTTGTCGGCGTCGCTGTGGGGCTGCTGCCGATAGGGCGCGAGCACCCGGCTGTGCAGCACGTCGGTGAGCTCGTCGGCCAACGCCTCCATGTGCCGGCTGATCGCCGCGTCAGCCTCCACCAGGGACTCGATCGGCAGGTCCAGGTCGAGCAGCTTGACCGAGACCTCGAAGCCGGGCAACAACGCGAACCTCTCCCCCTCGACACGGATCGCCGAGGTCGCCACGAGCTGGTCGAGCAGGTCGTCGTCGAGCGGACGGCCGGCACGCTGCTCGAGCTGGGGGCGGCTCACCACTTCCAGCGGTCCGGCGTTCCACGAGGTGAGCATCGCCCGCTGGATGGCCAGGTCCTCCACGGATGCGTCGATCGGGAGCCGGGCCAGGTACTTCTCGATCGCGGACAGGGTGAACCCGTGGTCCTGCAGAGCACGGATCAGGTCCAGCCGGGCCCGGTGCAGGTTCGAGTAGTAGGCCATCCGGCCGCGCCGGACCGGCGGTGGGAGCAGGCCGAGCCCGGCGTAGTACCGCGTCGTTCGGACCGTCATGCCGGTCACCGTGGCGAGCTCGTCGACGGTGAGGAGCTCGTCGTCGACGTACGCCGCCATCGGATCCCAACCTTTCCGCATTGAACGCTAACAGTATTACTGTCACAGTATTGCGCAGCGACCGCCGCCACCCCCGAGGAGCACCGCCCATGAGTACCCCAGCCCGCGAGATCTTCACCGACGAGCACGAGGCGTTCCGCTCCGCGGTGGGCACCTTCCTGGACAAGGAGGCGGTGCCGTTCCACGACCAGTGGGAGAAGGACGGTGTCGTGGACCGCGAGGTTTGGAAGAAGGCCGGCGCCCAGGGCCTGCTCGGCCTGCAGATGCCCGAGGAGTACGGCGGGGGCGGCACCGACGACTTCCGATACAACGTGGTGATCGGCGAGGAGATGACCCGGCGTGGCATCTACGGCTGCGCCTTCCCGTTGTTCAACGACATGATCTCGCCGTACCTGATGGCCAGTGCCAACGAGGAGCAGAAGCAGCGCTGGTTCCCGAAGCTGGCCTCCGGTGAGCTGATCGCGGCGATCGCGATGACCGAGCCAGGCGCCGGTTCCGACCTGCAGGGCATCCGCACCAACGCCGTGGACAAGGGCGACCACTACGTGCTGAACGGCTCGAAGACGTTCATCTCCAACGGCATCCTCTCCGACCTGGTGATCGTGGTCGCCAAGACCGACCCGGACGCCGGCCACAAGGGGTTCAGCCTGCTGGTCGTCGAGCGCGGCATGAAGGGCTTCGAGCGTGGGCGCAACCTGGACAAGGTCGGCCAGCACGCCCAGGACACCGCCGAGCTGTTCTTCGACGACGTCGAGGTGCCCAAGGAGAACCTGCTCGGCGAGGAGGGCGGCGGCTTCCTCTACCTGATGACCAAC
>JBBSVL010000433.1:0-1928 GCA_038233595.1 Propionibacteriales bacterium
CGGGCAGGCCAGCGGCTACGGCACGCTTGTTGTGGTCACCCACGGGACGGTGAACGGGCGGAACCTGTCCACCGCGTACGCCCACATGAGTCGGCTGTCGGTGTCGGAAGGGCAGAGCGTCAGCCGGGGACAGCAGGTGGGCGCGATCGGCAACGAGGGCAACTCCACCGGCCCGCACCTGCACTTCGAGGTGCGGCGCGACGGCGAACCCGTCGACCCGTTGAACTACGTCAGCCCACCCTGACTCGTAACTTCGGCCTAGGGCTCTCTAGACTGGCCGGATGAAGGGCTCGGCCGCGAGCCGCAACGCCGCGAAGGGGCCGCCGGACGGCACCCGCGGCGGCAAGAGCAAGCTCGTCGCGCAGAACAAGAAGGCCCGCCACGACTACACGATCGAGGACGTCTTCGAGGCCGGCATGGTCCTCACCGGGACCGAGGTCAAGTCGTTGCGGCAGGGCCGCTGCTCGCTCACCGACGCGTACGGCAGTGTCCAGGACGGCGAGGTCTACCTGTTGGGCGCGCACATCCCGGAGTACACCGAGGGAACCTGGAACAACCACACGCCTCGGCGGGCGCGCAAGTTGCTGCTGCACCGCAAGGAGATCGCCGACCTCCAGGTCCGCACCCGCGAGAGCGGGCTGGCGCTGGTCCCGCTGTCGCTGTACTTCAAGGACGGCCGGGCCAAGGTCGAGATCGCGCTCGGCCGGGGCCGCAAGGCGTACGACAAGCGTCAGGTGCTGGCCGAGCGGGACGCCACCAAGGAGATACGCAACGCGATGGGTCGCGCGCTCAAGCAGGGCCGGCGCTGAGTTTCGGGGTTACCCTGTACGTCCACGATGCTCCACCACGGAGCACCGAGAAGGGGGTGACAGGTCTCGACTTCGGTTGTCGAGGCAGGAGAAGCGGGCCGAGGAAGGCGACGATGATCTCGTTAACCAACAATGTCGCACACCATATAAGCGCCGACACCAGTCCGCGCGTTGCCTCTTACGCCCTCGCGGCGTAAGTAGGTGACTGTCAGCCCGGGAGAGCCTCCGGCCCGGGACCTGGCATCGACAGGAGGACCACCACCCGCTTTGGCCACGGGGGCGGGTGGTGAACTTCCGTGGCTGAGCCTGTTCCCGGCTTGCTGGCGTGACCGGGAGGGCCGAGAAATGCACAGCCAGCTGCGCCCGGAGAAGCCCTGTGTCGGTACCGGAGGACGCGGGTTCGATTCCCGCCACCTCCACCTGTTGATATGGCCCCTGACCTGCGAAAGCAGGTCAGGGGCCTTGTCATTTCCGGCGCCAGGGATAACCTGGGGATAACGGAAGCAGCGTCGGAGGGGGTCGCCGTGGCGCAGTTGGTGGACCGGTCGACGGGCGCCGAAGCGCGCTGGCAGGTGCGCTGGAAGGCCCGCCGGGCAGCCGCGGGGCGGTCGCAGACCTTCTTCGCGCCGCTGGTTTCGCGCGGCAAGTCCTCTGCGCAACGCGACGCAGAGCGGCTCAAGGCCTAGGTCGACCTGCACCGCAACACCTGCGAGGTGGAGGAGGCGCTGGCCGCGCTGGGCTTCGTCGAGGTGATCGCCAAGGCGCCCTCGACCGGGGAGACGCTCGCGTCCTGGGCCGAGCGCTGGGCGTTGACCCGGCCCGGCGTCACGGCCACCTCGCTCCGACAGGTCACCTTTGCCGTATTGAAGATCGAACTCGTAGACCCGGTGATCCGCAGTTGCGACGACGCCGTCGTCCGGGAAAAGCACTGCGAGTGCAGACCGGGCCACGTCGATCCCTCGCTCGGCAAGGAGGTGTGCGGAGTCGCACGAACATCGGGTCGTCCGACCCCGCGCAGCAGCCGAGTCGAGGCCGCTGCCATGCTCTCCGTCACGCAAGGATCATGCCGTAGCAAGTGCGTGTAACGGTTCTGCGATGCGCCACGTCGGAAGCCGGCCC
>JBBSVL010000434.1:0-1909 GCA_038233595.1 Propionibacteriales bacterium
AGCACGGTCACCTGGTTCTCGCAGAGCACGAAGCCGAGGGTGAACGGCTCCCGGAGCCGGACCCGCTTGCTGCGCACCGCCCGCCCCCGCCCGCCGACACACACCTCGATGGTGACCCGTCGCGTGCCCGGGTCGAACGCGGCCAGCACGCCGTCCCCGTCCGTTGCGGTGAGCCCGGCGACCACGACCCCCGCGGCGCGCTCGACATCGACCTCGACCGCCGTAAAGGGAGCGACCGGCGACGCGTCGTACCGGGTTGTCGCGTGGGTTTGGCCCGGAGTCGCGGCCACCTCGGAGAACTCGGGAGCCACCACCTCGAACGGATGCCACCGGTGGGTCTCGGTGAAGACCAGGTCCGCGAACGGAGCCGGGGCCGGTGGGTCGCCCCGGACGTCATACGCACTGGTCGTCATGGCGACCGAATCGTATGACGTCTCGAAGCAGTCAGCCCCGGACGACGGACACGAGCGCAGCGGCCGCGCCCGGGACCGGGACCTCCGTGCGCTCACCGGTCCGGCGATCCTTGACCTCGACGTTGCCCTCGGCCAGGCCCCGCCCAACCGTGACGATGGTGGGTACGCCGATCAGCTCGGCGTCCTTGAACTTCACCCCCGGGCTGACCTTGGGCCGGTCGTCGTAGACCACGTCGAGGCCCGCGGCGGAGAGCTCGTCGGCCAGTGCCGCTGCGGCGGTGAAGATCGCCTCGTCCTTGCCGGTGGCCACGATGTGCACGTCGGCCGGGCTGATCTCGCGCGGCCAGACCAGGCCGAGCTCGTCGTTGTTGTCCTCGGCGATCGCGGCGACGGCACGCGAGACGCCCACGCCGTAGGAGCCCATCGTGACGGTGACCAGCTTGCCGTTCTCGTCGAGCACCCGCAGGTCGAGCGCCTCGGCGTACTTGCGACCGAGCTGGAAGATGTGCCCCATCTCGATGCCGCGGGCTGTCTCCAGAGTGCCTTGGTCACAGCTCGGGCAGGCGTCGCCGTCACGCACCTCGGCGGCCTCGATGGTGCCGTCGGGGGCGAAGTCACGGCCCGCGACCAGGTCCAGCACGTGGCTGCCGGCAACGTCGGCACCGGTCACCCAGCGGGTGCCCTCGGCCACACGGGGGTCGACGACGTAGCGGATGCCCGAGGCGTTCTTCTCCCCCAGTGCGCCGGGGCCGATGTATCCCTTGACCAGAGCAGGGTTCCGGCGCAGCTCCGCCTCGTCCATCGGCTCGACCTCGGTCGGCTCGAGCTGGCCCTCCAGCCGCTTCTGGTCGACCTCACGGTCGCCGGGCAGGCCGATCGCGAGCGGCTCGCGCGTGCCGTCGGCGTGCTTGAGCACGACCACCACGTTCTTCAGGGTGTCGCCGGCGGCCCAGGGCCGGTCGTCGCGCGGGTACTTCTGGTTCAGGTGGTCGACCAGGGTGGCGATGGTAGGTGTCTCGGGTGTCTGCTCGGCATGCGCAGCGGGCAGGCCGTCGTACGGGACGGGCGCGGGGGTGGGCACCTGCACCGCCTCGACGTTGGCGGCGTAGTCGCAGCGGGTGCAGCGCACGTAGGTGTCCTCACCGACGGGCGCCTTGGCCAGGAACTCCTCCGACTTCGAGCCGCCCATCGCACCGCTGGTGGCCCTGACGATCACGTAGTCGAACCCGAGCCGGTCGAAGATCTTCACGTAGGCCTTGCGGTGGGCGGCGTACGACGCGTCCAGGCCTTCGTCGGTGGTGTCGAACGAGTAGGAGTCCTTCATGATGAACTCGCGTCCGCGCAGGATGCCGGCGCGCGGACGCGCCTCGTCGCGGTACTTGGTCTGGATCTGGTAGAGCCAGACCGGCAGGTCCTTGTAGGAGGAGTAGAGGTCCTTGACCACGAGGGTGAACATCTCCTCGTGCGTGGGGCCGAGCAGGTAGTCGCCGCCCTTG
>JBBSVL010000435.1:0-1876 GCA_038233595.1 Propionibacteriales bacterium
CAGGCGCGCAGGCAGCGCAACAAGGGGGCGGCGATCACAGCCGGCATCGTCGTACTGCTTGCGGCCGTCATCGCGGTGGCCGTCCAGTTCTCCCGGGGCGGTACGACCGCGTCGGTGACCATGAGGCCACCTTCGGCCCGTGTCGGTCAGCACTCCCTGCTGGTGGGCGACCAGTCCGCCAAGGTCAAGGTGGTGGTCTTCGAGGACTTCCTGTGCCCGCGCTGCCTGCAGTTCGAGCGAGCCACGCGGGACTTCCTGCACCAGGACGCCACCCAGGGGAAGGTGCTGGTCGAGTACCGGCCGTTCCGCCTGCTCCAGGACCCCTACTCCACGCGCGCCCTGAACGCCTGGGGCGCCGTGCTGCAGAAGGGAACACCCGCGCAGGCGCTGAAGTTCCACGACCTGCTCTACGACAACCAGCCCCGCGAGAGCTCCAACAACAAGCCGGACAACGCGAAGCTGATGGCGCTGGCCAAGCAGGCAGGAGTCACCGACCAGTCGGTGCTCGACGCCTTCAACACCGAGGATGTCGCCTTCTACACCGCCGTCCAGAGGGCCGCGAAGCAGGCGAACGTGACAAAGACGCCGTCCGTCCGGGTCAACGGCAAGCCACTGACCGGCAGCTCGATCGATGACGAGGCCGCCAACCTCGAGAACCTGATAGCGAGGTCCTGACGTGCAAACCAGCAGCCCGAACAAGATGGACGCCTTCATCACCGGCCTGCCCAAGGCCGAGCTGCACGTTCACCATGTCGGCTCGGCATCGCCCGAGATCGTCGCGATGCTGGCCGAACGACACCCGGGAAGCTCGGTTCCGAGCGACCCGGAGGCGCTGCGGTCGTTCTTCGCGTTCCGCGACTTCGCGCACTTCATCACCGTCTACCTCGCCGTGGTCGACCTGGTCCGTACGCCGGAAGACGTCCGGCTGCTGACCTACGAGGTGGCCCGGGAGATGGCGCAGGCACAGTCGGTGCGGTACGCCGAGCTCACCTGCACGCCGTACACCTCCGTATGGCCAGGAGACGAGGATCGGGGAATGCCGGTCGAGGCCTACACCGAGGCCATCGAGGACGCGCGCGTCGCTGCCGAGCGTGACTTCGGGATCGTGCTGCGCTGGATCTATGACATCCCCGGGGAGGCCGGGCTCCCGGCCGCGGAGGCCACCCTCGGCTTCGCGCTCCACCACGCGCCGGCGGCCCTGGTCGGCTTCGGGCTCGGTGGTCCGGAGATCGGCGTGCCGCGGCCACAGTTCAAGCCGTACTTCGACGCGGCCCGGGCGGCGGGCCTGCACTCGGTCCCGCACGCCGGGGAGACAACCGGTCCCGAGACAGTCTGGTCCGCGCTGCGAGACCTGGGCGCCGAGCGGATCGGCCACGGCACGTCGGCAGCGCAGGATCCCGCGCTGCTGGCACACCTGGCCGGCTCGGGTGTCTCGCTGGAGGTCTGCCCGTCGTCCAACATCGCCACCCGAGCGGTGGCCACGCTCGCCGAGCACCCGATCACTGCCTTCCGTGACGCCGGGGTGGCGTTCAGCGTGAACAGCGACGACCCGCCCATGTTCGGGACCACGCTGAACGACGAGTACGCCGTCGCGGCCGACCTGCTCGGCCTCGACGAGAACGGGGTCGCCGACCTGGCCCGGGCGGCCGTACGCACCTCGTTCCTTGATGATGCCGGGAAGTCCGCACTGCTGGGGGAGATCGACACCTACGCCGAGTAGGCAGTGCTGGGGCAAGCCGAAGGCCCTGCGGTCTCATACTCCGCAGGGCCACTACTTTTCTATGGCATCCCGAGCGCCGGTTCGCGCAGCGACACGCTCGGGGACTGGTCTGATTAGGGAAGAATGTCTGGCGAGTTCCTGCAGGAGCGCGCCATC
>JBBSVL010000436.1:0-1865 GCA_038233595.1 Propionibacteriales bacterium
CTGGCCCGCAAGATCGCCGACGTCGCTGACCGCACGCGCACCAACAAGATCAGCCCCGACGAGCTCTCCGGCGGCACCTTCACACTGACCAACACCGGCAGCCGGGGTGCCCTGTTCGACACCCCGATCATCAACCAGCCCCAGGTAGCGATCCTCGGCACGGGCACCGTGGTGAAGCGCCCGGTGGTGATCGACGACGCCAACCTCGGCGAGACGATCGCGGTGCGCCACATGGTCTACCTGGCACTGACCTACGACCACCGCCTGGTCGACGGCGCCGACGCGGCCCGGTTCCTCAGCGACGTCAAGGACCGGCTGGAGGCGGGTCAGTTCGAGGTCTGACCCAGCTGGCGGACGAACAACCACTGGCACAGGCAGAAGTCTGCTGGGCGACCGAACCGGGCACTCTCAGCAACTTCTGCCTGTGCGGGTGGTTGTTCTCGGACGCATCGTGGGTATGTCAGGCTCTCGGCCATGGACGCAGTGGTGGCCGAGGGGCTCGTCAAGACGTACGGCGACGTGACGGCGCTCGCCGGGCTCGATCTACGCGTGCCCGAAGGAAGCGTGCTCGGCGTGCTCGGTCCCAACGGCGCCGGCAAGACCACGGCCGTGAAGATCCTGACCACCTTGGTGAAACCGGACGCCGGGCAGGCGCGGGTGGCGGGGGTCGACATCGCTGACGACCCCGCCGGGGTGCGCCGCAAGATCGGGGTCTCCGGCCAGAATGCCGCCGTCGACGAGTACCTCACCGGCTTCGAGAACCTCGACATGGTGGGCCGGCTCTACCACCTCGGGGCACGACAGAGCCGCGAGCGGGCCCGCGAGCTGCTGACCCAGTTCGACCTCGACGACGCCGCCGACCGAGTGGCCAAGGGGTACTCCGGTGGAATGCGGCGGCGCCTCGACCTCGCCGGGGCGCTGGTCGCCCGACCTCCCGTGCTGTTCCTCGACGAGCCGACCACTGGGCTGGACCCGCGCAGCAGGACGGCGATGTGGCAGGTGATCAAGGATCTTGTCGCCGGTGGCACCTCCCTGCTGCTCACCACGCAGTACCTCGAAGAGGCAGACCTGCTGGCCGACAACATCATCGTCATCGACCACGGCAGACTGATCGCGGAGGGCGACGCCGACGCGTTGAAGGCACAGGTCGGCGGCGAGCGGCTGGAGATCACCGTCAGCGACCCCGCCCACCTCAGGCGGGCCAACGAGCTCCTCACCCCGATGGCGGTCGGTCCGGTCACGGTCGAGGAGCACCGTCGCAGCCTGTTGATCCCGGTCTCGGGTGGGGCCAGCCGGCTCGCCGACGCACTGCGTCGTCTCGACGTCGAGTCGATCCCGGTCGACGACGTAGGACTGCGGAGACCGACCCTGGACGACGTGTTTCTCAGCCTCACCGGCCACGCGGCCGAGGATGACTCGAACCAGACCGAGGAGCAGGCTTCATGAACACCCGCTTGAGTGCCCTGGACCCGATCCGTGACGCGATGGTCGTCGCGAAGCGCAACCTGATCAAGATCAAGCGGGTCCCCGACCTGCTCGTGTTCACCACGCTGTCGCCGATCATGTTCGTGCTGCTCTTCGCCTACGTCTTCGGCGGCGCCATCGACAGGTCCGGAGGCGGCGCCGGTTACCGGGAGTTCCTGATCGCCGGCATCTTCGCGCAGACGGTCGTCTTCGGCGCGACGATCACCGGAGCAGGGTTGGCCGACGACATCCAGAAGGGCATCATCGACCGGTTCCGGACGTTGCCGATGTCGCCCTCGGCAGTCCTGGCCGGACGCACCCTCTCCGACGTCCTCAACAACGTCCTCGTGCTGGTCGTGATGTCGGTGACGGGGCTGCTCGTCGGCTGGCGGATCCGCGGC
>JBBSVL010000437.1:0-1846 GCA_038233595.1 Propionibacteriales bacterium
ATGGCCGCGGGCATCGGCATGGTGCACCAGCACTTCATGCTCATTCCGGTCTTCACCGTCGCCGAGAACGTCGAGCTCGGCCACGAGCGCACCAGCCGGTTCGGTTTCCTGGACCGCAGGCGGGCGCGCCAGGAGGTCGAGGAGGTCTCCGCGCGCTACGGCCTCCAGATCCCCGCCGACGCGCTCGTGCAGGACCTCCCGGTCGGCGTCCAGCAGCGCGTCGAGATCGTCAAGGCCCTGGTCCGCAACGCCAAGGTGCTGATCCTCGACGAGCCCACGGCGGTGCTCACGCCGCAGGAGACCGACGACCTGATGGAGATCATGCGGACGCTGAAGGCCGCGGGCACCTCCATCGTCTTCATCACCCACAAGCTTCGCGAGGTGCGTGCGGTCGCCGACCGGATCACCGTGATCCGCCGTGGCAAGGTGGTCGGCCAGGCCAATCCGACCTCGACCGCCGCGGAGCTCGCCTCGATGATGGTCGGCCGGCCGGTGAAGCTCGACATCGACAAGGCGCCGGCGAAGCCCGGCGCTGACGTCCTGTCCGTGAACGACATACGCATCGTCGACGCCACCGGACAGGTCACCGTCGACGGCGTCACCTTCACCGTGCGAGCGGGCGAGATCTACGCGTTGGCCGGAGTCCAGGGCAACGGGCAGAGCGAGCTCACCGAGGCGCTGGTCGGGCTCACGACGACCCAGTCGGGCTCGATCACCCTCGATGGCCGTGACATCACCCACGCCTCGACTGGCAGCACCCTGGACAGCGGTGTCGGCTACGTGCCGGAGGATCGGCTGCACGACGGCCTGATCAGCAGCTTCTCGGTCGCGGAGAACCTGGTGCTCGACCTCTACGACAACGCGCCCTACTCCAAGCGCCTCAACCTGGACCTGCCGCTGATCAGGCGCAACGCTGAGGAGCGGGTCCAGGAGTACGACGTCCGGACCACCTCCGTCGAGCACACCGCCTCGACCCTGTCCGGCGGCAACCAGCAGAAGGTGGTGCTGGCACGTGAGCTGTCCCGGCCGTTGCGGCTGCTGGTCGTGGCCCAGCCGACGCGTGGCCTCGACGTGGGGTCCATGGAGTTCGTGCATCGCCGGATCGTTGCCGAGCGTGACAACGGCGCCGCCGTGGTGCTGGTCTCCAGCGAGCTCGACGAGGTGCTCGGCCTGGCCGACCGGATCGGCGTGCTGTACCGCGGCAAGATCCTCGGCGAGGTCCCCGCGGGAACCAGTGCCGAGGAGATCGGACTGCTGATGGCCGGCAACCCGCCCGAGTCGTCCAAGGAGGTGTCATGAGCCAGATCGACGAGACCGTGGCGAAGCCGCCCGAGTCGCCGCCGGCTCGCGACGCCAAACCCGATCCGCCGTCGCGGCACTGGTACGACACCATTCTGGTGACCCTGCTGGCATTCGTGGCCGCGATGGCCATCGGGGCGATCCTGATCGCCGTCTCCGACGAGGCGACCCGGGCCTCCGCGTCGTACTTCTTCGCCTACCCGTGGGACACGTTCACCAACGCCGGCAGCGCGATCGCCAACGCCTACACCGCATTGTTCGAGGGCGCGATCTACAACCCCAACACGGCTGCCAACCACACCTTGGCCGGCTACCTCGGTCCGCTGTCGGAGACCCTGGTCAACGCAACCCCGCTGATCCTCGGCGGACTGTCGGTAGGGCTGGCCTTCCGGGCCGGACTGTTCAACATCGGCGGCCAGGGACAGATCATCCTGGGTGCGATCTTCGCCGGCTTCGTCGGCTTCCACTGGCACCTTCCCGTGGTCGTCCACGTCCTGGTCGCCATCGCTGCGGGCGTCCTCGGGGGGGCGCTGTGGGGAGGGCTGGC
>JBBSVL010000438.1:0-1842 GCA_038233595.1 Propionibacteriales bacterium
ATCTGCACCTGGTTCAACGCCCGGGGACTGGAGGTCGACGAGCACGAGCTCTTCGGGGAGCTGCTCGCGTCCGCATGGTGAACACCTGACGACCACTCGGGCGGCTCCTGCGCGAACCGACGGGAAATGCTTCTGCACAGATTCGGTCCATCCGTGGGAACTGTCCGCGCTGGGCAGTAAACTAGAACACATATTCGGGTCACTCGCTCCGGTCTCCTCGCCCGAGGAGGTGCTGGCCAGCGCCGTCAGAGCGCGGGAAACCGAGCGCGCCGGAGCCGCTCACCTGCTGCGCGTGGCAGCGCCGTGGGCCGAGGCGCACCCGGAAAGACCCTCATCACCAAACCACCCACCCGAAGACCCCACCCGCCCCGATAACCCAGGCCACCAGCACCACCCCGGGGACATCGGCACGTCCAAGGCTTGCCCAGCGGACCGCGTGCCGGCGCCGGGATCGAGGCTTGGACGCGGCCTGCGTGCGTCGCAGCTGAGTAGGTTCAGCTCATGCGCGTCGTGGAGATCGAGAGCCTCGCGGAGTTCGACCGGGCCGCTGCACGGGCGCACTCCGCGCGCGGCTGGCGGATCCAGTCGGTCGACCTGCGGGAGAGGACGCCGCAGCTGACGGCGCTGGACGTGAACGGAGCGATGTTCCTGGGCTGTCGGTTCGCCGACGGCGCCGAGGTCGACGTACGACGCCGGGGCGGGCTGGTCTTCCCCGAGGTCCCGGACGTGCCCTTCGACCCCTACCGCGGCTCGCTCTACTCCCCGGACGAGC
Source organism: Propionibacteriales bacterium (assembly GCA_038233595.1). GTDB lineage: Bacteria > Actinomycetota > Actinomycetes > Propionibacteriales > Nocardioidaceae > Marmoricola. Next base: position 773 of record JBBSVL010000438.1, read on the forward strand.
TGTACGCGGGTCTCGACGACTCCTACACGGCGACACCGGACGCCCGGATCTACGCCTGGTCCCACGGCCGGCGGGCCATCGCCCGCACGCTGGCCGCCGCCCTGCATGACCACGCGATCGACGACGCGCTGGGCGAGTACGTCCAGGGAAGGCTGATCGTGGGTGTGATGGGAGGCCATGCCGCGCAACGTGGCTCGACGGACTACGCGGAAGCCGCCCGTCTCGGTCACGCGCTCGGGCAGCAGTTCACCGTTGCCACCGGCGGCGGGCCGGGGGCGATGGAGGCTGCGAACCTCGGCGCCCGGCTGTCCGGGCGCCCGGAGCAGGACGTGACCAACGCCACTGCCGAGCTCTCCGCCGTGCCGGGCTTCACACGCGACATTGCCGCCTGGGCACGCGCCGGGTTGGCGGTCCGCGACCGCTTCCCCGACGGCCGGGACTCGTTGGGAGTGCCGACCTGGCACTACGGGCACGAGCCGCCGAACGTGTTCGCCGGCCACATCGCGAAGTACTTCACCAACGCGATCCGCGAGGACGTGCTCCTGCGCATCTGCCGGTCCGGGTTGGTGTTCCTGCCCGGCGCCGCAGGCACGGTGCAGGAGGTCTTCCAGTCTGCGTGCGAGAACTACTACGCAAGCAGGGGCGACGTCGCCCCGATGGTCCTGGTCGGGCGCCGGCACTGGACCGAGGAGCTCCCGGTCTGGCCGCTGCTGCACCAGCTGGCACGAGGCCGGGCGATGGCACCCCGCGTGCACCTGGTCGACGACGTCACCGAGGTGCTGCCCCTCCTGAGTGGCGAAGAGGGCTAGTCCGGCTTCTGGAACGCGACGAGGGCGAACTCCTGAGGACCGGCACCGGCGGCCGTCGGCCATCGGGTCGCCCCGAAGAAGCTGGTCGACCCGATCGGCACCAGGCCATGCCCGGCGAGCACCTTGGTGACCCGGTCTCGCGCGTCCCCTCCGGTGCACCGGGTCGCGACGTGCGCCAGGTCATCTCGACGCGCTCGCTGCGCTCGCTGCTCGATACGGGCCTTGTCGACGGTGGTCACCAGATGACCCTGCGGTCCGAGC
>JBBSVL010000439.1:0-1828 GCA_038233595.1 Propionibacteriales bacterium
GGTTTTGGCAGTTCGGCGCGGAGGCGACGGCGACGGCGGTCCGTACGTGGAGCCGGGGCGGACGGATTCTTGCCGTCGGACTGCTCGACAGTCCCGGGCTGTTGCGACTGACGATGGCGCCAGAGGCTCAACGCGACGAGGGGCTGGCACGACAGGTGGTCGGCGACGTGGCCGAACCGGATCGTGGCGTCCTACCGGCGGGGAAGGTGTCCGTCGAGACACCAAATGGCGCCCTGGTCCAAGATCTGCTGCTCGAGATCGGCTGGAACGCTGACGAGCCGTGGACGCCGCTGCGCCGCGACCTCACGGAGCCGGTAAAGGAGCCGAACATGCGGATCGAGGTGATCGGGCCGGAGCAGGCGCCCGCTTACACGGCCGTACACCGGTCATCGTTCGGCAGTCCGAGGTTCACCGACGAGCCGTGGCACGCGATGGCGGCCGGATTGGCATACGCCGACGCGCGGTGCCTGGTCGCCTACGACGACCAGGGCAGCGCGGTGGCAGAGGTAACGGTGTGGTCAGCCGGTCCGGGAAGGCCCGGGTTGCTCGAGCCGATGGGAGTCCATGCCGAACATCGCGGACGCGCTACGGGAGGGCGATCTGCGTCGCCGCAGCGGCCGCACTCCAGGGGCTGGGCTCATCGAGCGCGATCGTCTGCACCCCGAGCGCCAGGGTTGCTGCCGTCGCCACCTACAAGTCAGCCGGCTTCCAGCCGCTCCCTGAGAGGCAGGACCGAACCCGGGACGCCTAAGCCGTCCGGTTTCCGGTTCGCCGCGCCTGGGCGACATAGACGGTGCTCGCCGACTCACCACGCGTGAGCGGGTTGGCGAACGTGACGACGTGGGTCGCGGGGTCGACGAAGACCTCGGTGAGTGCGGCCTCGAAGACCGGATCCGGCGGGTCGTCGGACCAGAGGCCGAAGATGCCGCCCGGCACCATCAGCTCTGCCAGGCGTTGGAGTCCGCCGATGCTGTAGAACGCGCCGTGACTGGGGTGGAGGAGGTTCTGCGGTGAGTGGTCGATGTCGAGCAGCACGGCGTCGTACGTCGCCCGCGCGGTGGCGCCCCCAGCCACCTGGGCGAAGAAGTCGCCGTGCTGGAGGTCGCAGCGCGGGTCCGCCGCCAGGCCGACAGTGTCGGGCAGCAGGTCGCGGCGGTGCCAGTCGATGACCGCGGCGACCGCCTCAATCACCTGCACCTGCTCGACCCGGTCGTCCTCCAGGGCAGCACGCAGCGTGTAGCCGAGGCCCAGACCACCCATGAGCACCTGCAGCCGGGCACCCTCGACCCGGGCCAGAGCCAGGTGCGCGAGCTCGGTCTCTACGACGGTGAAGAGGCTCGACATCAGGAACTCGTCGTCGATCTTCACCTCGTAGACGTCGTGACCGACGACCGGCTCGTGGCGACGCCGAAGGCTGATCACCCCGATCGGGGTGTCGGCCCAGTCGAGCTCCTCGATGCGCAAGGCCACGTACTGCCTCCGATGCAGGTCGTGCGGCCCAGGCCCGGGAGCGGGATCAGGTCCGCGAGCAGGCTACGGGCACGAACCTCCGACGTTTCCGTCTGAGGGTGGGGGGATCGGTGCTGGCGATGGCTGCCTGGGCATCCTCAGAGCACCGTCGGATCTGACGCTTGTCAGGGTCGAGATCCATGAGTGACGATGAGGTCCACTGGAGTCGACCAGTCAGATGAGGACACCGGAGGCAGCAGCCCCATGGTTGGCAATATCAAGAGCGCTCTGATCGCTGGCGTGGTCGCGTTCGTGATCTACACCGCCATTGCACTACTCACCGGCGCCACCTTCGGCCCTGCGGTCGGCGTCGGACTGA
>JBBSVL010000440.1:0-1781 GCA_038233595.1 Propionibacteriales bacterium
CGACCCCGGCCCACGACTGCGTGCTGGAAGGCCCATTCGTCGGGCCCGGCGTACGGCGCCAGCCAGCATCCGTCGTCCTCCTCGTGCAGGTCCCGGGTGTGGTAGAGCGCGATGGGTTCCAAGAAGACAGACACGGTGCCGTTCACCTTGCCCGCGGCTACACAGGTACGCAGCATTGCTGCCGCGTCCTCCGGAGTCGCCGGGGAGGCGATGACCAGTCCGGGGATGTCGCGGAGGACGCCCAGCGCGTTGTCGTTGTGGAAGTGTCCGCCGAACCCCTTCTGGTACCCGTAGCCAGCGACCCGGACCACCATCGGGTTCACGAACTGCCCAGCCGAGAAGAAACGCAGGCTCGCGGCCTCGCCCCGCAGCTGATCCTCGGCGTTGTGGAGGTAGGCGAGGTACTGGATCTCCAGGATCGGCAGTAGCCCACTGACCGCCGAGCCCAGGCCCAGACCGAGGATGGACTGCTCGTCGAGCAGGGTGTCGAACACACGGGCCCGTCCAAACCGCTTCGACAGGCCCCTGGTCACGCCGTAGACACCGCCCTTGGCCGCGACGTCCTGACCGAAGACGATGGACTCCGGGTGCTGTGCGAGCAGGTCTGCCAGCGTCCAGTTGATCGACTGGGCCAGAGTGAGTCCGCCCGCGAGCTCCGGCAGACTCTTCCCGAACACCTCCGCTCGACGCTCGGGCGGTGCCGCGGCGTCTACCACGCCTGCGACCGCTGCGGGCTCCGGTCCCGTGAGCGGTTCGACGATCTGCTCGCAGGAGCTGAGCTGGGCGAGCTCGGCGACTTCGGTCGCGAGGGCCCGGACCTCGCTGCGCTTGGCCTCGTATAGATCCACCACCTCGTCTGTGGTCAGCGCGCCCGAGCTGATCAGCAGTCGTGCCGTCGAGACCAGCGGGTCGCGCCGCTGCTCGGCCAGGATCGCCGCTGGTAGCCGGTAGGCCGCCTCGACGTCTGACCCCGCATGGCCCATCAGCCGCACCGTGTTCAGGCGCAGGAACGCAGGCCGCCGGTTGGCCCGCACCCACTCCGCCGCGCGCGCGGCGACCGTCAACGTGTCGACGAGGTCGCTACCGTTCGCCTCGAAGAACTCGAGCCCCGGCCGCGAGCCGTAGCCATGCCTGATCCAGCCCTGCGGGGTGCTGACACTGATCCCGATCCCGTTGTCCTCGCAGACGAAGAGGATCGGCATCGGGATGCCCTGGTAGGCCGCGTGCACCGACGCGTTGATCGCTCCGGTAGCGGTGGAGTGGTTTGCCGAGGCGTCCCCGAAGCTGCACACCGTGACTGCGTCGGCCGGCCAGTGGCAGTCGACGCCGAGCTTTCGTGCGCGATGGATCGAGAAGGCAACGCCGAGTGCTCGCGGCAGATGAGACGCGATGGTCGATGTCTGCGGGATGACTGCCAGCGCCTTGTTTCCGAAGACTTTGTGCCTTCCACCCGAGATCGGGTCCTCGCAGGCGGCCACTACGCCCAGCAGTACGTCACGCAACGCCGACGTCACACCGGCCTGGCGCGCTCGTTCGAGAAAGAATCCGCCGGACCGGTAGTGCAGCAGAGCCGGGTCGGTTGGCCTGAGTGCGGCCGCCACGGCAGCGTTACCTTCGTGGCCGGAGGAACCGATCGTGTAGAAACCCTTGTCCTGACTCCTGAGCCAGCGCGCCCCGAGGTCGAGGTGCCGGCTGCCGAGCTGGGCGTCGAAGATCTCCAAGCACCGCTGAGCAGTAGGACCGGGGTCGCCAAGTACATCACGCGCTGAACCCTCAAGATC
>JBBSVL010000441.1:0-1776 GCA_038233595.1 Propionibacteriales bacterium
GTGCTCCGCAGCGCAGCGGCGGCCGATCCCGATGTCGCCGCAGCAAGGCGTCTCCAAAACGATGTCCAGCGGCACGCCGCGATGACCACCGTCGTCGGCTGGATCGCCGACCGAGGACCGCTGCGAGAAGGTCTGGATGTCGCCACGGCGGCCGACATCGTGTGGACGCTGACCAGCCCCGAGGTGCATCACATGCTGCTGGAAATCCGCAGCTGGACACCGAAGCAGTACGAGACCTGGCTCCACGACACCCTCGAGCGCTCGCTGCTGCGCGAGGCGTCAGGCGACCCCTGAGCCGTCGCGGGCGACGGCTGCCGAGGACTTGACCGCCGATGTCGTCCGGAGGACGGTGAGCGCCCGGCGACCCGGAGGCCCGTCATGACACTCGATCCTGTCGAGACCAACCCCGACCAATACACGGTCGTCTTCGAGAACGACCGCGTCAGGGTGCTCGAGTACCACGACAGGCCGGGAGCACAGACGACGGTCCATGCCCACCCGGACAGCGTCATGTACACGCTGAGCTCATTCCGGCGCAGGTTATCCTCCGGTGGTGTCGACCGTGAGGTCGAGCTCGTCGCGGGCACGGCCGGGTGGCTGCCGGCACAGGAGCACTGCGGGCACAACATCGGTGACTCCGACACCCACGTCCTGTTCGTCGAGCTCAAGGACGCTGGTGCCGCGGCGGGGTCAGCTCTCGGTCCCGAGTAGTTGGTGCCGGCCGGCCGACCCGCGGCAGCTACCGCGTGCTGCCCACCCGCGCCGGTGGAAGCCCCCCATTCGGCTGCTACCTGCAAGACCAGGCACGCGGCGTGCTCGTGCTCACACCGAACCCTGACGACAGCAAGATCGTCGGGACGCCCCGTTCCTGAACGCCACTCTGCACAGGCACTTCGGCCTGCCTGACACCCAGCCTTGAACTCAGGAGGCGTTGGTCAATCGGCGGAGTATGTACTGGTTCAGGCTGAGTTGCTCTTCGGCGGCCTCCATGGCCAGCTTGCGGTGCAGTTGTTCACCAACGCGCAGGTTGAACTTGCCCGAGAAGGCCCGCGATGAAAGCGGCTCGGGCAACGGTTCGTCGCTTGCCCGCAGGTCGTCGACGACCTCGCCGATGAGGGCGCCCAGACCGTGCAGGGCGTCGTCTTGGGTGTCGGCGAGCCAGGACAGCGACGCGAACTCCAGGCAGGTTGCGACGAACTGGTCATCCTCAACGGACCAGGTGACTCGGTAGGTGTAACAAGTGACGTCGATGCTGGCGGCGGTCATGTCGCTCCCTCCTTCTTCTCGATCGCGGCGAGGACCTGCCGGACCTGGTAGGCCCTGGCCGCTCCGTGGTCGTCCTGGACGTTGACCCGTGGGTCGCCTGGCCAGGGGGTCTTGTACACCGCGTGCGACCCGCCGCTGGTTCGCGGCGGCCCGAAGTAGTGCTCACAGACCTTGGCCAGATCGGCGTAGCGGATATTGCGAGGGTTCTCGCGCATCGCGGCGACGATCTTGGCTACCGACGTCACCGACCATGGTACTGCTGGCGGTACCATTGTGCCAACTCGTCCAACGTACTGTCATCGGCATGAGAGATCGACGCTCCTCCATCCACAAAGGCCGCGCTGTTCGACGGACGCTCAGGCCCGTGAGCGCACCCGCCCCGAGCTGGGCAAGGCGCGAGATCCGAGCCGACCCGGTCAGCGGGCGGGTGCTGGCGCGCTGCTCGTCCAGCCCGGAGCAACACCGGCGCCTGGTGGGGATGGGCGCCCGACGAACCGGTCGACGCAGTTA
>JBBSVL010000442.1:0-1762 GCA_038233595.1 Propionibacteriales bacterium
CTTCTTCGGGTTCAGCCAGTTCAAGCGCTCGGCAGTGCCGAACGGGCCGAAGGTCTCCGCGGGCGGCTCGCTGTCGCCCCGTGGCGACTGGCGCGCGCCCTCCGACGGCAACGCGAAGGCCTGGCGGGCCGAGCTCGACGCACATGTTCCGAAGGCCTGAGGGCGTGGCCGCCCCAACGGTGCTGGTCGTTCAGCACGATGACGAGTGCCCACCCGCCTGGTTCGGCGACTGGCTGGTCGCGGCCGGCTGCGTGGTCGACGTACGACGGCCCTACGCCGGCGACCCGCTTCCCGACACGCTCTCCGGTCATGACGCGCTGGTGGTGCTCGGCGGCCCGATGGGTGCCAACGACGACCAGCTGGCGTGGATCCCCGTGACCAGACAGCTGATCCGTCACGCCGCCGACAAGCAGGTGCCCACGCTCGGCGTCTGTCTGGGCCACCAGCTCTGTGCCGTCGCCTTCGGCGGCGAGGTCGGGCGGAACCCGCTCGGGCAGCAGCTGGGTGTGGTGGCGACCGGTTGGTTGCCGGTTGCCGAGGCCGACCCGCTGGTCGGGACGCTCACCGGCACCCGGCGCGGTCTGCAGTGGAACGACGACATCGTCCGGCGACTGCCCGACGGCGCCACCCTGCTTGCCGAGACGCCGATGGGGGAGCCACAGGTGGTCCGGTTCGCACCGACCGTGTGGGGGGTCCAGCTGCATCCGGAGGCCCACGCACGGGTGATCGCGCCGTGGGCGGAGGCCGACCGGGTGCGCTACGACGACGACCGGATCGAGGTGGCCCTCGCCGGGGTCACAGCCGCCGGCGCCGAGCTCGAGGCCGGCTGGCGACCACTGGCGGAGGCCCTGGTGCGACTCGCCTGACGTCATACCATCCGGTCGTTATGGCGACCAGTTGGTATGACGTCCCGGCTGGACGTCACGTTGCCGAAACATCGGTGGGACATAGTTCTCCCATGGGTAAGCAGGAAGACTTCGTGCTCCGGGCGCTGGAAGAACGCGACGTCCGGTTCGTGCGGTTGTGGTTCACCGATGTGCTGGGCTACCTGAAGTCGGTGGCGGTCGCGCCGGCCGAGCTCGAAGGGGCCTTCAGTGAGGGCATCGGCTTCGACGGCTCCGCGATCGAGGGGTTCGCGCGGGTGACCGAGGCCGACATGCTTGCTCGCCCCGACCCGGCGACGTTCCAGATCCTGCCGTGGCGTGGTGAGGGCCCGGCGACGGCCCGGATGTTCTGCGACATCGCGATGCCGGACGGCTCCCCGTCGTACGCAGACCCGCGCTACGTGCTCAAGCGCACCTTGTCGCGGGCAGCAGAGAAGGGCTTCACCTTCTACACCCACCCCGAGGTCGAGTTCTACCTGTTCAAGGGCAAACCGGAGGCGGGCGAGGAGCCGGTGCCGGTCGACCGGAGCAGCTACTTCGACCACACCGCGCAGAGCATGGGGTCGGACTTCCGCCGCGAGACCATCACGATGCTGGAGTCGATGGGTATCTCGGTGGAGTTCAGCCACCACGAGACCGGACCGGGGCAGCAGGAGATCGACCTTCGTTACGCCGACGCCCTGTCCACCGCGGACAACATCATGACCTTCCGCACGGTGGTTCGCGAGGTGGCGCTTAGCCAGGGCATCTGGGCGACCTTCATGCCCAAGCCCTTCACCACCCACCCGGGCTCGGGGATGCACACGCACGTGTCGCTTTTCGAGGGCGACCGCAACGCGTTCTTCGAGGCCGGCGCCGAGTACCAGCTGTCGAAGACC
>JBBSVL010000443.1:0-1748 GCA_038233595.1 Propionibacteriales bacterium
CCGGGCTCGTCACCCGCACGGGCATCTCAAGGCTGCCTCGGCCCGGATCCGACACCTCGCCGACTCGCACCACAGCCCCAGCCACGCCCGCGGACATCACCGGACGTCGCCCAAGTCGGCGCAACACCGCGCCGCACGGCACAGCCACGGTGGTCATCACGGGCACTCGCGCGGTCACGGGCACCACCGGGGGCATTGACCAACGTGCTCAGCCAGGCTGGGCGGCCAGCTCCACCTCGACACTGACCGCGGTGTCGTCGGCAGCGGTCACCAGGTCCAGCGACCCGGTGATCTTGCCGGCGTTCGACAGGTCCTGACGGGCGCCCTCGATCGCGGCGATCGCGCGGGCCGGAGCGCTGATCGTGACCCTGGCGAGCTCGGCCCGCATCGAGAGCTTGGCTCTGGACTTGGCGCCCCGGATCCCGGCCAGGGCCGCGGCGACGGCGTCCAGTGCGGACTCGTCCACCGAGGCGGCGGAGCCCAGGTCCGTGGCCAACGGCCAGGGCTGGGTGTGCACCGAGCCCTGCTGCCACCACGACCAGACCTCTTCGGTGACGTAGGGCAGGAACGGTGCGAGCAGCCTGAGCTGGGTGTCCAGCGCTGTTGCCAACGCCGCTCTCGCCGAGTCGGGACCGGACTCGCCCCGCGCGCCGTACGCCCGTTCCTTCACGAGCTCGAGATAGTCGTCGCAGAACTCCCAGAAGAACTTCTCGGTGACCTCGAGCGCGCTGGTGTAGTCGTAGGACGAGAATGCGTCGGTGGCCTTGCCCACGACGACCGCCAGCCGGGCCAGCAGTGCGTTGTCGACCGGATGGTGCACCAGGACCGGTGCGACCTGGGTCGCGCCGACTGAGCCGAGCACGAACTTCGAGGCATTGAGCACCTTCATCGCCAGCCGGCGGCCCACCTTCATCTGGGACTCGTCGAAGGGTGAGTCCAGGCCGGGCCGCGCCATTGCCGCGCGCCAGCGGACCGCGTCTGCACCGAACTTCTCCAGGATCTCGGTGGGCACTACCGCGTTGCCCTTGGACTTGCTCATCTTCTTGCGGTCGGGGTCGAGGATGAAGCCGGAGATCAGCGCGTGCGACCATGGGGGCGCGTGGTTCTCGAAGTGTGCTCGCACCACTCGTGAGAAGAGCCAGGTGCGGATGATGTCGTGGGCCTGGGTGCACAGGTCCATCGGGAAGACCCGCGCGAAGAGGTCGGGGTCGTCCTCCCAGCCGCCGGCGATCTGCGGGGTCAACGAGGAGGTGGCCCACGTGTCCATCACGTCGGGGTCGCCGATGAAGCCCCCAGGCTTGCCGCGCTGGTCGTCGTCGTACCCCTGCGGAGCGCGGGTCGACGGGTCGACCGGCAGCTGGTCCTCGGTGGGCAGCAGCGGGTGGTCGTGGTCGGGCTCACCGTCGGCGTCGAGCGGGTACCAGACCGGGAACGGGATGCCGAAGAAGCGCTGCCGGGAGATCAGCCAGTCGCCGTTGAGGCCACCGACCCAGTTGTCGTAGCGGTGCTTCATGTGGCTCGGGACCCAGGTGATCTCCGCGCCGCGCTGGAGCATCTCCGCGCGTAGCTCGCCGTCGCGGCCACCGTTGGTGAGGTACCACTGCCGGGTCGCGACGATCTCCAGCGGCTTGTCGCCCTTCTCGTAGAAGTTGGTCATCCGCTGCGTCGGCTTCGGCTCACCGTCCAGGTCGCCGCTCTCCCGTAGCGCCGCCACCATCGCCTCACGGGCGCTGAACGTGGTCTTGCCC
>JBBSVL010000444.1:0-1743 GCA_038233595.1 Propionibacteriales bacterium
CGAGACCGGCCCCGGTCACGACGTCTTCGTCGACCTGTCCAGCGCCCCCGGCCTGGTCGCAGTCGGCGGCGACTCCAGACTTGCGGGCCCTGTCACGTTGAGCCTGGTCCTCGACCTGATGACCCATCCCTGGTCGTCGACGGTGCAGGTGCTGCTGGTTGGTTTCGGTGCGCGGCCAACCGGTTCGGGCGCGGGCAGGGCACGGTGGACCGACGATCTGGACGCCCTGCTCGACGGCTACGCGGACCGGCCGCCACGCAGCTCGGTCCTGGTCGAGCTGGGCGTGGACGGCGTGCTGCACGGAAGCCGACCGGGCTCGACCACGCGCCCCCACGTCGTCGTGCTGGCCGCTCCACCGGGCCCCGGTCACGCCACCCGGATCGCGCAGCTCACCTCTGAGCGAGCCCGGTGCTCGTTCCTGTGCGTCGGTGAGTCGACGGCTGCTCGCTGGCGGTTCGTCGTCGATGCCTGGGGGCAGCTGCAGTTCCCCGTCGCCGGGATCGGCGGCCCCGGACGCAAGGCCGGGCGACAGCTGTCGTCCGGAGAGTTCCGAAACACAAGGAGAACACCATGGCCAACATGAACGTGACGTACGACGAGATGGACAGGGCGGCACTCGACCTCTCCAACGGGCATGCCGAGATCGAGGGCAAGCTCACGCAGCTCAAGAGCGGCATCGACTCGCTGGTCTCCGGCGGCTACGTCACCGACAGGTCGTCGAAGGCGTTCCAGGTCTCCTACACCGAGTTCAGCACCGGAGTGGGCAAGGTGCTGGAGGGGCTGCACGGGATGAGCAGCTACCTGCGGCAAGCATCCAGAGCCCTGGCCGACACCGACGAGCAGCTGGCTGCAGCTCTCAACAAGGGTTGACCAGCGGCACCTGCAGCGTCCGGAGCGTCCCGTCGCCGGGGTGGCACACCACCCGGCCGGGCCGGCCGGCTTCGTCCGTGGCGCTGCGCGGGATACGGACCCCGATCAGCTCGCCGTCGGTGACCGACCGGGGGGAGATGAGCACGCCCTGGCCTCCCCGGGCGTCCACCTGCCAGCCGGCGAAACCGCTGCACACCTCGCTGGAGTCGCCTCCGAGCAGGATCGCCCGACCGTGGTCTGTGCCGGTGCGGAGCACCTCGCGCAGGTAGTCCTTGGCTGCGACGTCCTTGAGCAGCTCGCCGTCGTCGACCACGAGCACCACCGGCCCCGAGGCCGGATCGAGCAGTGGCTCGAGCGCCTCCTGGGTCACGTCGACGCCGGTGAACACGTGCCGGATGCCGGGCTGCCCGGCCAGTCCGCGCAGCGGTGACGGCCGTGGCGCAGCGATCACGATGGCGGCCCCACCGCGACGCAGCGACTCCACGGCACACAGCAGAGTGGTGGAGCGGCCGGTGCGTGGTGGCCCGGCGATGACCGCACAGCTGCTGCGCGACAGGTCCAGTCCGACCGCGGCCAGCTCGTCACCACCCACACCCACCATCGCCCACAGCGGCCGGACCTCGCTGTCGCCGCGCAGCTTCCAGGCGTCCTCGAAGCTCACCCGGCCGGGGAGAACGTCGACCCGGAACGGCCGCACCGACTGCGGCACTCCGGCACGGCGCACGTTCTCCTGGCGCCCGATCCGGCGTAGCGTCGCCGCCTGGGCCGGACCGCTGGGATCTCCGTCGAGGAGCGCGAACTGCAGCTCGACCGCGGAGTCGCAGCGGAAGCCGCGCCCTTCGGGGATCGCGTCGGGGAGCTTCTTCGGGAACA
>JBBSVL010000445.1:0-1693 GCA_038233595.1 Propionibacteriales bacterium
AGACTAGCGCCATGGCCACAACCAACCCGGCCGAGCTGCCGGAGCCCGACGTCGTCGCGGCGGGCTCGGTCGTGGTGCGCGACGGCGCGGTGCTGCTGGTGCATCGCCCCAAGTACGACGACTGGTCCTTTCCCAAGGGCAAGCAGGATCCCGGCGAGCACGTCGTGGCCACCGCGGTCCGCGAGACCATCGAGGAGACCGGGGTCGAGATCCGGCTGGGTCGGCCATTGCGCGAGCAGGCCTATGTCCAGGCCGACTGCCGGGCCAAGGTGGTCCACTACTGGCGCGGTCACGTGGTCGGCGACCCGGACACCTCGTCGTACGTCCCGAACAGCGAGGTCGACCGGGTCGAGTGGGTGCCTTTCGGCGACGTGCCGGACCGGCTGAGCTACCCCCGCGACGAACTGATCCTCGACGACGCGCTCGCACACCCCCGGTCGACGACGCCGCTGGTGGTGGTGCGCCATGCCCGGGCCCACAGCCGCAGGCACTGGGACAGGGCCGACCCGCTGCGACCGCTCACCGACGAAGGTCTGGCCCAGGCCGACGCGCTCCGACCGGTCCTCGCTTCCTACGGCGTCACCCGCGTGGTGACCTCGACCAGCATCCGCTGCCTCCAGACCGTCCAGCCGTACGTCGAGGAGCACGTGCTGGCCCTGAGCGCGACGCCGGTGCTCTCCGAGGAGTACGCCGAGCCGGACGCGGTGCGGGACCTCCTCGACGCTCTGATGTCCGACCCCGAGCCGACGGTGGTGTGCAGCCACGGCCCGGTGCTGCCGATGCTGCTGGAACACCTCGGCGTCGACGAACCCCCTCTCAAGCCGGCCGAGATGCTCGTGGTGCACCACCGCAAGGGCAGATGCCGAGCCACGGAGCGGCACCGGGCGGTCTGAGCGCCCCCAGGTGCCTGCGGCCGCCCCAAAACCGGGTACGCCGACGACAACCAGGCCGGTTCGCTCTCCAAGGCGTCGGTCAAGGTGGGCAGCGCATACGTCGCGCCGTTGCTGACGTCGTACCTGATCGCCTGCCCGACCTACAGCGACAAGAACACGGCCGCCACGGTGAGGGCGTTCCTCGACTACATCGTCTCCGATGCCGGTCAGCAGGCGGCGGCGAAGAACGCCGGCTGAGTCGGAGCCACGTGTCCATCACCTCCAAGCAGACCGGACCACCCAGGCGTCGCCCGGGTGATCTGGTGTTCTCGGGAACCACCCGCGCGGCTGCCCTGGTGATCCTCGTCACCCTGGCCGGGGTGGCGGTCTTCCTCACCATCGAGGGCCTCCCGGCCCTGGGTGCGAAGCGGTCCGACCTCAGTGGTGCCGGCAGCTTCTGGGCCTACGCGGGCGCGCTCGTCTTCGGCACGCTCCGGGCGGCACTGATCGCGCTGGTCATCGCGACCCCACTCTCGATCGCAGTCGCGCTGGTGGTCTCGCACTACGCGCCACGGAAGCTCGCCGCCCTGCTCGGCTACCTCGTCGACCTGCTGGCGGCGGTGCCCAGCGTGGTCTACGGCCTGTGGGGGATCGGCTTCCTCGCTCCACGCCTGGTGCCGCCTACGCCTGGCTCGGCGAGCACCTGAGCTGGTTGCCGCTCTTCACCACCCCGGCGTCCGCCACCGGTCGCACCATCCTGACTGCCGGCATCGTGCTGGCCATCATGATCCTGCCGATCATCACCGCGATCTCGCGCGAGG
>JBBSVL010000446.1:0-1678 GCA_038233595.1 Propionibacteriales bacterium
CGTGACCTCACCGCCCGGGCGAGCATCCGCAACGCCGCGCTGCGGCTGTTCGCCGAGCGTGGTCACGACGCGGTGACGGTCCGCGAGATCGCCACGGCCGCCGGGGTGTCCCCGGGCCTGGTGGTCCATCACTTCGGTAGCAAGGATGGCCTGCGTGCGGCGGTGGACGCTCACGCCGGCGAGTCCTTCGATGCGGTGTTCGCCGAGATGGGCGGTCAGGACCTCGCCGCGATGCTGGCCAGTGGAGAGGCCACGACGTCGATCGCGGAGGCGTTCGCCCGGGCGTTACCGCACGGGTCTCCGCTGCCGGCGTACCTGCGCCGGCTGCTGCTCACCAACGACCCGGCCGGGGCGGCTCTCTTCGGCCGGTGGTACGCCGCCACGCGTCAGCTGCTGGACACCATGGTCGAGCTGGGGGCCGCCCGACCCAGCGAGGATCCCGCGGTCCGGGCCGCGTTCCTGCTGGTCAACGACCTCGCCCTGGTCCTGCTGCGCAACCAGATCGCTACCGCCATCGGTGACGACCCGCTGACTCCCGCCGGCCTCGACCGATGGGCGAGGGAAGCCACCGCCGTCTATGTCGAGGGCGCCTTCGTGGCTCCTCGAGATGAGTCACCTGAGAAGGAGTCGCCGTGATGACCGATGCCACCCCCGTGATCCGGACCGAGGGCCTCACCAAGGTCTTCGGCAGAGTCCGTGCCCTCGACGGACTCGACCTCACCGTGCAGCCCGGCGAGGTGCACGGTTTCCTCGGACCGAACGGTGCGGGCAAGTCCACCACGATCCGGGTGCTGCTCGGGCTGATGAAGCCCACCTCTGGCCACGCCGAGCTGTTCGGCAGCGATCCGTGGCGCGACGCGCCCCGCCTGCACGCCCGGCTGGCCTACGTCGCCGGGGACGTCTCGCTCTGGCCCGGGCTGACCGGAGGCCAGTGCCTCGACGTGCTGGGCGCCACCCACGGTGGCGTCGACGTACGACGTCGTTCGGACCTGGTCGAGCGGTTCGAGCTCGACCCCACCAAGCGGGTGCGCGACTACTCCAAGGGCAACCGGCAGAAGGTGGCGCTGATCGCCGCCCTGGCCGCCGAGGCCGAGCTGCTGGTGCTCGACGAGCCGACCTCCGGGCTCGACCCGCTGATGGAGCAGGCTTTCCAGCGCTGCGTGCGCGAGCGGCGGGAGGCCGGTGTGACGGTGCTGTTGTCCAGTCACATCATGGGCGAGGTGGAAGCGCTGGCCGACCGGGTGAGCATCGTCCGGCACGGACGCACCGTCACCAGCGGCACCCTCACCGAGCTGCGCCGGCACACCCGGACCTCGGTCCATGCCGTCACCGAGGACGACCCCGCCGGACTGGTCGACGCTGCCGGCGTCGCGGACTACCAGAGCGAGCGGCTCGAGGGGCGTGTGGACTCCCGCTTCACCATCGACCCGGACCGGCTCGACGCCGCCATCGGGTTCCTCCACGAGGCGACCATCCACACGCTCACAGTCACCCCACCCAGCCTCGACGAGCTGTTCCTGAGGAACTACGACGAGCCGGTTGAAGCCGACGAGACGACCGGCGAGGAGCACCTCGCGGAGGCGGCGCGATGAGCGCCGGGCAGCTGTCCGCAGCCGACCGCGTCCATGGTCTGGGAACGATGCTGCGCATCGTTGCGCGCGTCCAACGTCGCAGCGCC
>JBBSVL010000447.1:0-1537 GCA_038233595.1 Propionibacteriales bacterium
CAGAAGCTGGTCGCAGCGCAGCAGGCCGGGGCGAAGCTGTTCCTGGCCCCTGCCGCGAACTGTGACGAGGTCGTCGGCGGACCCTACGACACCAAGGTGATGCGGGTGGTCAAGATCAGCACGCTGCACGGAGCGATCGCGGATCTGAACGCGTGGCGCGCCAACCATGACGCCAAGCTGCCGCGATGTTGAGCGCCAAGGCGTTGGGGGCCGTCGTCCGCGAGATCGAGGCGCATGCCGCCGAGGCCGGGTGGGACCAGCCCGCGCGGTTGTTCGCGCTGGTGCCGACCGCGGAGCTGGCCCGGGCCGAGCCGGAGCTGGCCGACGCGCTGAGTCTCGACGCCGACTCCGAGGGCCTGACGCCGATCGACCAGGAGCTCCCGGCTGATGTCGATCTCGAGGGTTCGCTCACCTCGATCATGTGGCCCCGGGAGGTCACCGGCTGTGCGGCCGTGGTCGAGCGGATCGTGCTTCCACCGTCCGCCGACGGGGCGGTCCCCGATGACCGCGCCCGCGCCGCGTCGTACGCTGCGGAGCACCCGGACCGCCAGGAGCTGCGGATGGTGGCGGCCGTGAGCCGCGACGGCACGACCCAGTGCGCGTTGCGGTTCCGCAGCCACGATGACGCCGCATCGGTCGTCGTCGGGCCCGACCTGGTGCCCGCCCTTCTAGAGTTGCTTCAGGCCAGCCTCGTAGATGACGATCTGGACGCCCCCGAAACCGAGGAGACCACGTGAACACCCCAACGAGGCACTCGCTTCGCTCCTGCTTCGCCGGGGACTCCGAATGAGTGACGACGTCGAGCCGCCACGCCCCGGACCGAGACCCGGAGGACGCCCGGCCGGTCCGCCGCACCCGGGAAAGCGCCGGCCCAGTCCGCTGCTCCTGACTGCCGTCGCGCTGGTGGTGCTGTTCATTCTGATGTCGCTCTTCACGGGCATCTGGACAGAGAAGCTGTGGTTCGCGAGCGTCGGATACTCCGGGGTCTTCACCAAGCTGTTGTGGACGCGGGTCGGGCTGTTCGTGGTCTTCGGTCTCCTGATGGCCCTGGTGGTCGGGGTCAACCTCTACATTGCCTACCGGCTGCGGCCGGTCTTCCGTCCGAACACTCCCGACCAGGCCAATCTCGAGCGGTACCGCGAGGTGGTGACCCCACTCCGGCGGCTGCTGCTGGTGGGGGTCAGCCTGATCCTGGGCATCTTCGCAGGGATCTCGGCGACCGGTCAGTGGCGCACCTTCCTGCTGTGGCGCCACCGGCAGACCTTCGGGACCACGGACCCCTACTTCCACAAGGACATCGGCTTCTACTTCTTCTCCCTGCCGTGGTTCCACTACCTGGTCGACTTCGCGACGACGGCGTTGGTGATCGGGCTGCTGGCCGCGGTGCTGGTGCACTATCTCTACGGCGGTATCCGGCTTCAGGGAGGCAGCCGCTTCTCCGGTGCGGCCCAGGCCCAGGTCTCCGTGGTGCTGGGCCTGCTGCTGCTCCTGAAGTCGGGGGCCTACTGGCTCGGCCGGTTCGACCTGACCACGGACA
>JBBSVL010000448.1:0-1524 GCA_038233595.1 Propionibacteriales bacterium
CCTCGTTGGTCGGGTCGACCTCCGCCTTGCGACGCAGCCTCACTGGTCCTCCTCCGCGATGCTCGATCTGCTCGGTCCGAAGCCTCCGGTGGAACCGTAGCCCCCGGCGCCCCGCGCGGACTCGGGCAGGTCGTCCACCGCTTCGAAGTCGGCGCGCTCGAAACGCTGGACGACCAGCTGCGCGACCCGGTCGCCACGCGCAAGGGAGACCGACGACTCCGGGTCGAGGTTGACCAGCAGCACCTTGATCTCGCCGCGGTACCCCGCATCGATCGTTCCAGGCGTGTTCAAGATGGTGACCCCGTGCCGTGCCGCGAGGCCCGACCGGGGGTGCACCAGCGCGACGAAGCCGTCGGGCAGCGCGATCGCGATGCCGGTCGGGACCAGGGCCCGTTCGCCGGGTGAGAGGGTCAGCGCAACCGTCGTACGCAGGTCGGCGCCTGCGTCGCCGGAATGGGCGTACGACGGGAGCGGCAGCCCCTCGTCGAGCCGCCGGACCATGATCTGCACCACGGTCGGCGACCCTACCGGTCGTCGTGGGACGTCCGGGTGACAGGCTGCTGCCTCGTGGGGATCAGCAACCAGACCCGGTCAGCCGGCACCGTGTCGTACCGCGAGCGCCTGAGGGTGCCGCTGCGCTGGTACGTCCAGGCCACCATGTTCCTGGCAACCGTGTGGCTGGCCCTGGTCGTCTCTACCCCGGCCTGGCTGGCCTGGGCCGGCACCGCGGCATTCACGCTGGTCACGTTCGGCCTGCTCGCCCTGATCGGCTCCCCGCTGGTCCAGGTCGCCGACGGTCAGCTCCGGGCCGGAAGGGCACGGATCCCGACCCGGCTGCTCGGACCGCCCGAGCCGCTCGACAAGGACGGCACCCGTCGGGTGCTCGGAGTCGAGGCCGACGCTCGGGCCTTCCTGCTGATGCGGCCCTACCTCAAGCGCTCGGTGCGGATCCCGGTGCACGACCCCGCCGACCCGACGCCGTACTGGGTGGTCTGCACCAGGCATCCCGACCGGCTCGCCGCGGCCCTCACCTCAACGGGCGAGGCGCCGGCTCCGCGCACTGACTAGGCTTGTGGTCAAGGCAACCTCGAGGAGAGACCATGTCGAAGAAGGGTCCCAAGCAGGACAGCTCCAAGGCTTGGAGCGTGCTGTCGCTCGTCACCGGCCTCGCGGCGGCGGCGTTCGTGCGCAAGGCGCTGAACGGTGGCTGGAAGGCAGCAACCGGCAAGGAGCCCCCCGCCAACCCCGCCGACCCGGACGTGGCGCTGCGTGAGGCAATGCTCTGGGCGGCCGTGAGTGGTACGACGGTCGCCGTGGCCCGGATGTTCGCCGGGCGGCGCGCCGCCCGTTACTACGTGAAGTCCACCGGGCACCTGCCGCCCGAGCTCGAGTCCGACTCGGTGCGCGAGGCCAAGGCCGCGGCCGCAGCTGCCCAGGAGGACGCCGACCGGACCGCCAAGGAGTCGGGAAAGGCCGGCAAACGGGCGCGCAAGAAGGCCAAGAAGTAGCGGGTCCGGGACGAAC
>JBBSVL010000449.1:0-1512 GCA_038233595.1 Propionibacteriales bacterium
CGTGGTCCTGGTCAACGCGACAGCCCGTCGGCAGCTGGCGACGGGCACCGACGGCGGGGTCGGGCGGCCGCTGCGTGACGTGCTCGCCCTGCAGGACCGCGACGGCGCCGACTGGTGGGGCTGCAACAACCCGTACGACGGCATTCACACGAGGGTGGGCCTGACCGAGCAGTCCTGGATCCTGCCAGGGGGCGACGAGGTGCTCGTGACGGGCCGGTTGATCCGTGACCGCGGCGGCCCGGTGCAACGGGTCGGCATCGCGCTGAGATCTGCACGCGGGCGTGAGCGGCTGGACCGGGAGCGTTCGGACCTGGTGGCCACCGTCGCCCACGAGCTGCGTTCGCCACTGACCGGGGTCCGCGGTTTCGTGACCACCCTGATCAGCCGGTGGGACTCGCTGAACGACGAGCAGCGACGGCTGATGCTGGCGACCGTGAACAACGACGCCGAGCGGCTGGGCCGACTGATCACCGAGCTGCTCGACGTGGCTCGCATCGACACCGGCCGGCTGCCGCTCTACCGCCGTGAGGTCGACCTGCGCAAGGTCGTCGACCGCGTGGTCGAGAGCTGCAAGATCGGCACCAGCCGGGACTTCGAGGTGAGCGCTCCCGACGAGCTGCCGACGGTGTTCGCCGACCCCGACAAGCTGGTGCAGGTGATCACGAACCTGGTGGAGAACGCCGTACGCCATGGTGAGGGGCTGACCCGGGTGCAGCTGGAGCCGGCCGACGGTGACCGGGTCCGGCTGGTCGTGGACGACCACGGTGAGGGAATCCCCGAGGAGATGCGGCGCCGGGTGTTCACGAAGTTCTGGAAGCACGGCCAACGCGGCGGCACCGGGCTCGGGATGTACATCGTCAACGGGCTGGTCACCGTGCACGGCGGGACCCTGGAGATCGGCAGCGCTCCCGGTGGCGGCGCCCGGATCACGGTGCTGTGGCCCTGCACCGACCCCCGCGAGGCCTGACCCGGACAACCGGCTCGCGCACGCACCAGGTCGCTTCCTAGACTTGCCCCGCGCTCGAGCCAGAGCGCGCACCACACCGAGAGGCAGCCATGTCCGGCCCGAACACCGAGTACGACCCCGTGGAGGTCACCCCGCTGCGGGAGGACGAGGTCGCCCGGATGCGCGACGAGGGGCTCTCGGCCGTGGCCGCGGCAAGCGACCTGGCCGCACTGAAGCAGGTGCGGACCGACCACGCCGGTGACCGCTCACCGCTCGGGCTCGCCAACAGGGAGATCGGTGCACTCCCGCCCCAGGCCCGTAAGGAGGCCGGGATGCGCGTCGGCCAGGCGAGGGGTGCCCTGACCCAGGCGCTGGCCGAGCGACAGGGCACGCTCGAGACCCAGCACGGGGCCCGGATGCTCGCGGAGGAGACGGTCGACGTGACGCTGCCGTGGGACCGGCGTCCGCGCGGCGCGCGGCACCCGCTGACGACCCTGTCCGAGCGGATCGCCGACGTCTTCGTCGCGATGGGGTGGGAGGTCGCCGAGGGGCCGGTTCTGGAGGCC